>NZ_JAGGLN010000009.1 GCF_017874455.1 Methanobacterium aggregans
CAACATAACCAAACTCATCAACCAAACTCTTCTTCAAACTATCAATAGACCTTAAAGGATCAAAAATTCCCATCTTATTACCACCATTTTAAGATTTTTCCAATACTTTTGCCTACATTTTTCACAGCATTAACAGCTTTTTTTACCGTGTTTTTAACTGTTTTAACTACTTTTTTTGCAACTTTCTTAACAGCTCTAACAGCTTTTTTAACCACTTTTTTAACTGTCCTAACTACCTTCTTAGCAGCCTTTTTCACAGTTTTCACAGCTTTTTTAACCACTTTTTTAACGGTTCTCACTACTTTCTTAGCAGCCTTTTTAACGGTTTTCACAGTTTTTTTAACAGCTTTTTTAACGGTTTTCACTGCCTTTTTAGCTGTTTTAACAATTTTAACAGCAGTGTTCTTAACCGCTTTAGCTGTGTTTTTCACAATCTTCTTGACTGTGTTAACTGTATTCTTAACTTTATTAACAACTTTTTTGGTTGCCACCTTCACTGCATTAGGAATTAGTTTCTTTCCCTCAACAATTAGCTTCTTACCAATATCCTTCACCGTACTGCCCAACCACTTAGCATTACTAACAACAGATTCTATGGTCTCATTCCAAGCCTTCTTAATATTTATTTGGATTCCAACTATTCAGATTAAAAATAGTTGTAACAGACTTCACAGTATCATAACCAAACAAACGCTTATAAACAGAACTCTCAATAATTTTCCCCAACACCTCCTTGCCAGAAAACCCCGCAACCAACTCAAAACACGCTGGAATCAAACCCAAACTAGGATCCAACAAAGAACTCAACTTCGAAGAAACACCCAAAAAAAAAGCTCAACAGGATCCTTTGTAAAAATACCCAATTTACTCAAAAAGTAAGTCACTGGCTTTTCTACAAATCGCCAATATTTTAATAATATTGGACTTTTGGTGAGTAAGTTACCTGCAAGCGTTCCCAGTCGACCAATAGGAATAACTGAAACTAAAAGGAGTAAAAAACTCCCAACAGACAAATCACCATTCTCATCCACACCCGTAAAGAACTTAATAACCTGCTTAATATTTTCCCCACCCCACGTATGGTCAAGGTTACTGTAACCGTAAATATGGAAAAAATCATAATTAAAGAAATCCCAAACATTACCGGTTGTCCAAGCCTTCTGAGCGGCTTGCATCAACTTATCTTGTATGTAAAACTGATAAAAAAGCGGGCTAAAAGGATTCTCCAAAAACGCAGCAGAACCACCATAAACAGAACCCTGCACATTACAATCCAAAGAATTACCCGCATAACTCAAAAACCCATCCAACAAACAAACCAAACATCCATAATACTAATACTAAAGGATTAAACAAAACAAAAGACATTACAATTTTCACCATTAAAAATCTCCTTTTACAATTATCAAAAGTGTTAATATTTATAAAAGCATGTTAAAGCTCCTAAAAACTCAAAAATAATAATTAATACCTTAAAATTTAAGTATTAATCCCAATAAACAAAATCTAAGTAGATAACTCATTTTTGGGATCCTGATAACAGATCATGAAACTATCCTCAATGACTTGGCATCCTTGAGTATGATCTCCATGCTGCCCCTGTACTCGCTCACAGTTCCAACTGCATTTATCCTCCTTTTATCCATTCCCTGAATGGTTAGATTTCCTTTTTCTATATCCGTTGCAGAGCTGTCGAATATCACCAGGGTTATCTCACCTGTGCCGTCCATTACCTTAATGAAGTAGGTGTTGCTTGTTTTGGATTTACCGACCTTCTGAACAACCCCCTCAACTGCAACATCCTCATCAAGCATCCCCCTGTCTATCTGACTTATCTTAACTTCCCTTGGCATTACCTGTCCTGCAAATATCACCATTCCCAGGAGCCCTATTATGGATGTTGCAAGGGCCAGTTTGAATATTTGATGATCCTCCATTTTCACCACCATGAATCCGTTGTTAAATTCAATTCCAGAGAATTTCCAGAATATTTCTTTTTTAATAGGATTTTTTATGCTTTTTTAAGGTGTTTATTTCATATCCAAAATATTATTAATAATTATATAATATTTAGTATTAATAATGTTTGGGTGAATACTCCGTACCTATCATGGCTTCTGAGAATCTAAAAAAGTGAGAGTCTAAAAAAAAATACCCTGAATACATTGAAAAGAGATGAATTTAAAGCAGAATAGTTGATATTTAAAAAAAAAGTTGTTTTATTCTATATATTTCAAAGATTAAAAAGAAATTAAAAAATATGAATAATTTAGGATCATTCAAACCTCTTTGAACATTGATTCAACACGTTCTAAAGTGTCGATATCCTCAATACTTATATCTTCCCTTATCCTCTTCACAACAGGGAACCTCAATGAGTAGCCAACCTCGTACTCCGGACTCTTAACGATCTCACTGTAGGCAATTTCAAGGATGATGGAAGGAACAATCTCCACCTTCCTGCCGGTTTTCTTGGTTATGAGTGGTTCAACCATTTCAGAAAGTTCCAGAAGCATCTGATCGTCTAAACCTGTTGCTGCATGTGCAATGGTCTTCAGCTCATTGTTTTCATCCTGAACTGCCAGTAGATAAGAACCTATAAAGTGAGCCCGCTTACCTTTACCATAGGTTCCACCAACAACCACCAGGTCAAGGGTTTCAGGTTCTGCCTTGCGTTTGAGCATTTTCTTCCCCCTTATACCAGGCATGTAGGGTGCACTGGGATCCTTGATCATTATGCCTTCATGTCCACCATTCAGGGATTCTGTGAAGAGTTTTTCAGCCCTCCAAATATCCTCAGGAGTAGCCTTCACTTGATTGGAAAGTTGGAGTTTGTCTTCAATTACCTCAACCATTGATTCAAGTATCTCTCTCCTGTCCTGGAAGGGTGTGTCTATCTGGGGGCCGTTGTAGTAAAGTACATCAAAGAGGTAAAGTTTCAGAGGTACCTGCTCGCGCATCTTCTCGATATCGTACTTTCTCCTGACTCTTTGGAGTATGTACTGGAAAGATATGGGTTTACCATCCTTTGTAACGATTATTTCACCTTCAACAATGAAATCTTCATGGGGTAATGCTGTTTCTATGTACTCAATGATTTCAGGAACTGCATTGGAGATGTTTTCAAGTCTTCGGGTGAATATATTAATTTCATCCCCTGATCTGTGTATCTGAACCCGTATACCATCGTACTTGGTCTCACAGAGTGCCCATCCCATTTCTTCAACACTCTCCTTGATTCCTGGAGAGAGCTGTGCAAGCATGGGTTTAACTGGTTTTCCAGGTTTAAGACTGAGTTTTTCAAGTCCTTCAACACCTTCTTCCTTTGCAACCTCTGAAACAAGGCCAAGATCATTTGTGAGCATGTGCGCCCTTTCAACAATCCCTTTTTCAACAGAGAAAGCTTCTGCAATGGCATCCTTTATGGTTCCTTCACCCACCCCCACCCTGAGCTCCTCAAGAACTGTTCTTGTGATGTACTTGGCCTCTGTGGGTGATGCCGATGATAAAAGTTCCCTCAGTATCTCCATCTTCTTGTACTGGGATCTGTTCCCTGAGATATCTGCTATCTTCATGAGGTTGCTGTGAACCTTCTGAATGGTCAGCGGAACTGTGAAAAATGTTGCCTGCTTTTTTTTCCCAAAAAGGAGTTCTGCAGCAGTTCCAATATCCCCTGCATCCCTCATCATATCCTCAACATCCTCAGGCCTCACACCTACAACCAGTGCCATTGCATTCATAAGCAGTTTTGATGCTATTCCAAGTTCTTCCTCACTCCATGTTGGAAAAACCCGTCCAAGTGATAAGAGTGTAACAACTGGAAGAAGTTCTGGATCTTCTCCCCCTATTTTCCTGAAAAAATCTGCCAGCATGGTGGTTTTTTCAAGCCTTTTGGTTGTGGAGTCCAGTTTCTCGTAGACATCCACAAGTTCCATGTACCTCATTCCATTGTTTGATTTCATGATCATGACCGTCCATAGTGCATATTGATAATGATTGTAAGTCCTTTGTAGTGAATCATTTATAAGAATCTCCATCAATGTACTGATTTATTTTAGTATGAAAAAAAGCTGATTTAATTAATGTATAAGAATTTAAAATTGTGGCTTTCTATTTTATCTATATTATTACATGTATTTAAAATTAATATTCTGATCCCCTGAATTTAATGACCCAGCTCGTTCCATTATGATTTGAAACATTTATTTCACCGTTCAATGCCTCCACCATACTGTTTACAATATTCAATCCTATTTTATCTACTTTAACATTCTGAAATCCCACACCATTGTCTTCCACTCGAAGTACACAGATTCCATGATTATCCTTACTGAAGTTCAGCACTACATGGCCCTTTCTTCCATTGGGGAAAGCGTGTTTTATGGAATTTGTGAATAGTTCATTTACTATCAATCCACATGGAACTGCAGTTTCAATGTCTAGAAGCACATTATCAACGGTTACATCAAATGTTATCCCTCCAGTAACAGTGTAAGAATTCACTATGTTCTGGGTGATCATCTGGATGTACTCTGAGAATTCCACAGTTGCAAAATCTTCTGTAGTGAAGAGGCAGTCGTGTACAAAGAACATTACATTGACACGATTTTTACTGTCTTTAATTGTTCCAAAGTCTTCCCTATCTACCAGATACTTCGATTGGATCTCAAGAAAGTTCAGTACCATCTGAATGTAATTTTTAACCCTGCCATGTATCTCATCTAAAAGCATTTCTTTTTCTTTTAAAGCAGTCTCCATATCGTTTTGAACTTTTTTACGTTCTGTAATATCCTTGGAAACATTCAAAAATCCTGTTTGATTACCCTCTTCATCAAACATTTCTGTGGTTCGGACATCCATCCATATGATTGAACCATCCTTTCGTCTGCATTCGTGTTCTCCAGCACATTTTTCACCATCTGAAATTCCCTTCAGAGTTACTAGAAATTTTCCTTCATCATTTTCCCTGCAGATCATGGCCATACTCTTACCCATAACTTCATCACGGGAGTATCCAAAGATGGAAGTTGCAGCTTCGTTCCAGTACTTTATCATTCCATGACTGCCTGTGACCACAACTGACTCCTGGATGTTTTCAAGTATGTTAGCCTGAAATTTGAGCTGTTTTTCCACCTCATCATGATCTGTAATACTTACAATCGATGCAATCCTCCCACTCTTTCCAGGAAGATGTGAAATAAATATCAATGATTTTCCAGTACTTTCATTCATTAAGTGGTTAAATTTGTGTTTAGATGAAAAATTAGATTTATTAGAAATTTTAGGTGTATTTTTAATTGATAAATCCATAATGATGCTGATATTCTCATTAAAAACTAGATCATTCCAGTTTTTGCCCTTCAATTCCGTGTTTGAGTAACCCGTGAGTTTTTGAAACTCCTTGTTTCCCCAGGATACAACTGAATCTTCCAGCACCATCATTGGAATTCCACTGTTCTCAAATATTTCATGGCAATATTCTTCAGATAATCCTGAAATATCCTTAAGAGCTGTGGAATTGTTTATAAACTCTTTTGAACCCTTCATAACATCACTTCAATGTTAAGTTGATGTTACTTATTATTATCATATTAGTATATATCTTTTCAATTTTTTAAGTTCCAGATGGGTATGGGAATAATTTAACTTGCATGAAAGACCTTGGTAAAATTTATTAAGTTCTGAAGTTGAATAAAAAAAGGAATTGTAACCTATTAAATCTTAAGCTCTTCTGATTTGTATTTATAGTGTTTAAAAAGTCTTTCACCCCATGAAATAGCTTCTTCATCATGACTGATCAAGAATACGTTGAGATCATAGGATCCATCAGTTGAAAAAAGTCCCATTGCAATGAATTCATCCCCCATTGTAAGTGAAAGCTTCAAATCATCATCTGCAATCCTTACACCCCAATTACCTGATGAAATAGATTTTTGTACCTCTTCTGTCCCCAGTATCTCCTTTAATTTATCCAGAACACCTGAAGTAACTACAAGATCAACTTTACCATCCTTTTCCATGGTTTTAACGAACATTTCAGCATTTTTAGGGTAAAATACTGGTGAAAGATATTTGATGTTGGTGGTATCCATTAAAAACTGTGAAAGCACCCTGTGGGGTTTCATTACATCGGTTACTGTGGAGCTTACAAGAGTGGAGTTGTTGAGACATCCAATATCCTTAATGAGGTCCTTGGGGATGCAATCCACTTCATGATTCAAAAATAGATCTTTACAGTTTTTTAATGTGTTGACTGTCTCCATGAGATTTATAATCTTATTCGCCGCCATTTTTCCCATCTGGGAGAGGGAATATTTTCCTGAATCCCTCAGTATGATGTCCTTTCCCTGAAGCTGGTTCATTCCATGTAGTATGGTTGATGAGCTGAGGTGGATCTCGTTTCGGAGATCTGCAAGATTTTTAGGTCCCTCCTTTAAACTCATCAGTATCTTTATCCTAACATCAGAACTTATAAAAAACTTCATATCGTTTTTAACATCTTCATAAAGTTCAAACGTATGTTTAAGGTCCATTTTATCCCCTAATTTAATTAGTAGTCCCCATTTACAGATATATTGCCCCAAAATAACCAGATTCTAGTATTATTATTAGTAATAATAATTATGATTAATTATAAATGTTTCCCATCCCAAAGAAGTTCAAAGCTTAAGCTCCACAGATAACCATAATAATTATAATTGATTGAAACAAGTATTTAAACTTTAGAAGCAGAATTAAAAACTATTAGAATATACAGCCCATAAAAAATAAGGGTAATTAAAAAAAATTGGATTTTGAACTGTTTAAAGAGTTAAAATGAGTTTATTCAAATTTTCTATGGTTCACATGAACCTTTCGAAACGCTCCTTTCCAACCTTGCATATTGGACAGGACTCTGGAGGCTCTTCCCTTGCACAGAGATAACCGCAAACTTTGCACCTCCAAACAGGCAATGAAGGAGTTAATATTGCATTGAACGGTGTTGATTTCATTTTAATTCTTTCTTCAGGCCCTGGACGTCTTTCAGGAATGGATGAAAGCTTTTTCTTACCCTCCAATATTTCTTTTGTAACGTAAAGTCCACAGTAGCATGCTCCGTATTCGTTGAGGTCTGGATCCCTGTAGTCGCAGGGGCAAATGAGATCAAGGTCTTCTTCTTTTTCTCCAGATGCCAGGCGACATGGACATGCACCATAGCCGTACCTCTTATTATTTATGAGTATGTTCTTCAAAAGATCCTTGGTGAATGCAACATCAGAATTGAGGTGGTAACCGTAAGCTTCAGCATCCTCTTTAACCTTGCTGTAAAATGCATCTACCTCTGCATCAGAAACCCCTTCATGACTCATTTTGCTGCCTCCCTTATTCCCTCCTCATCGAAGCCCACTATGCATATTTCATCGTTGACTATAAGGGTTGGGAACGACAGCTGAGAGTTCCATTTTTTGATCTCCTCCACAGCCTCGGAACGTTCGTCTCCCTCTTCAAGATCAACGTACAGATAATCGTACTCCACTCCAAGATCTTCAAGTAGCATTCGAGTCTTTTTACACCACCCACATGTGCTTAAAGCATAAAGAACAAATTTTCCTTTATTTTCACCATCCACGTGCTGCATTGACATTTTTGGCCTCCTGAAAGATTCAAAATTTTTTTAACTAACAACTATTTTATGTAAAATCTTCTATTAATAGTTATGATATCAATTTTATTAAAGGATGAAGAAGGTGAAACTGAGTATTAGGCTTTGAAGTGGTTAAAAAAAGATTGAATTAAAAAAAGGTTGAATGAAATATGAATCATGCGAAGATCTTTGAGTCTCAGCACCCAAAAAAAGTTTTAAAAATTGTCCCTCACAATTCTTATAGCACAAAAATCTCCGCACATGGTACACATATCATCCTCAGATGATGGCTTTCTCTGCCTGCATTTTCTGGCCTTTTCTCCATCAAATGCCAGTCCAAACTGTTTATCCCAGTCAAAATCTCTCCGAGCATGTGCCATTTCAACTTCACGCTCCCATGAACCTTTAACTCCCTTGGCTATATCTGCGGCTTCTGCAGCTATCTTTGAAGCTATGACTCCCTCCCTAACGTCATCCACGTTGGGTATTGCAAGGTGCTCTGCAGGTGTAACATAACAGAGGAAATCTGCACCTGAAGATGCTGCAATCGCTCCACCTATGGCCGAAGTTATGTGGTCGTAGCCAGGTGCAAGGTCAGTTACCAGGGGTCCCAGCACGTAGAAGGGTGCTTCCTTGCAGACTGTTTTCTGTATCTGCATGTTCGCCTGGATTTGGTTTATTGGAACATGCCCCGGTCCTTCAACCATTACCTGAACTCCTGCATCCCTTGCCCTGTCAACAAGTCCTCCCAGTGTTACGAGTTCCTGAATCTGGGGCGCATCAGATGCATCGTGAAGGCAGCCCGGCCTCAGACCATCTCCCAGGCTCAGTGTGACATCGTATTCTGCTGCTACTTCAAGCAGATAGTCGTAGTTACTGTAAAGGGGGTTTTCCTCCTGGTTCTGGAGTATCCATGCTGCAAGGAAGGATCCTCCCCTGCTCACAATTCCCATTATCCTGTTTGATGATTTAACCTTCTCAACTGTTTCCATGGTTATTCCACAGTGCACAGTTATGAAGTCCACACCAGCCTTGGCCTGATTTTCAATGGCCCTGAACATGTCATCCCCATCCATATTTATAACCGCACCTTTAGTCTTTGAAGCATTTACTGCTGCCTCATAAACAGGTACGGTTCCTATTGGCACATCAACAGATTGCATTATGGCTTCTCTAACTTTTTCAAGCCCTGAACCTGTACTTAAGTCCATTATTGTATCTGCACCATATTTAACTGCTGTTTTGGCCTTCTCAACTTCCCATTTGACCTTCTCAAGCTCGGAGGATGATCCAATGTTGGCGTTGATCTTGGTTTTGAGGCCTTTTCCCACACCCATTGGACGGCTTTTACCTCGAACATTTTTTGGAATGATGATACGTCCATCTGCCAGTCCTCTGACAATTTTATGAATGTCCATAGCCTCAACTTCAGCCACTACTTTCATTTCATCTGTGATCTGGCCTTTCCTGGCCTCTTGCATCTGAGTCACTTTTTGATCCCTCGTTTTGATATTGAAAGATTATTAAGACAAATTTTGTTCAAATTTCCTGATAATATTCATCCTAAAAAATCATGATTACACCCAAAACATGAGCATAATTAATAACACAGTAATATTACTTGATAATTCATTTTAATCATTTAATGATATACTAAAATTCCTATATCTACTTATTCCATGAAGTAGTTGATACATGTGATATCAACGTTTAAATGGAGTTCTCCCAAATATTTCCTTCAATATCCTCACCAACATTTTATACTAATTTTTATAGGTTGATCTTCAACAATAATAACAACATGAGAATTTTTTATAACTTTTATGGATGGTCCTGAATTGGTAGGGAAATTCACAGGATTAACGTAATATTAACATCATTTACACTGGAGGAAATCCATGGAGACTTCTAGAGAATCAAAAATTGGCTGGACATCGCTCCTAATCGTTTCATTATCTTCTTTTATAATTGCCCTTGACTCCACATTCATGAACGTGGCAATCACAAACCTCGTTGTGGATCTCAACACCACAGTGCATGTTATACAAACAATCATATCTGTTTACGCCCTTACAATGGCTGCCCTGATGCTTATAGGTGGTAAGATGCAGGATGTCCTTGGTAAAAAGAGGGCATTTCTCATTGGTGCCTGTATTTATGGTACTGGAACTGTAATTGCTGCCTTGAGTGTTAATTCAACTATGCTTCTCATTGGCTGGTCCATACTCGAGGGTGTGGGAGCTGCACTCATGACACCTGCAACAGCCTCAATCATCACAGGAACCTACACTGGAAAGGATCGTGCATTCGCTTTGGGGATCTGGACAGCCATGGCAGGTGTGGCTGCAGCTATCGGCCCACTCTTTGGAGGTTTCCTCACCACCTTCTTTAGCTGGAGGTGGGGTTTTGCACTGGAACTGGTTGTGATTGCTGTGATACTCATATTCTCCCCTAAAATAAATAACTTCCCTGCAACAATGAAAAGATCTGAGATAGATGTGGTTGGTGGGATATTATCTGCTTCAGGATTGCTGTTGATAGTTTTAGGTATTTTAAGTCTTAATCAACCTTCAAACTGGAAGATGACACCATTCCTAATTGGGGGAGGAATTCTGTTCATGGTTCTCTTCTACATTAAAGAGAAAAACATGATCAAGGAAGATAAAAAACCATTGACTGACATCAGGCTCTTCAAAGAACGAAACTTCACCATTGGAACCTTAACCAGACTTATAATGCAAATGGCACTTGCAGGTGCTGTTTTTGTCATGCCCATTTTCTTGCAGGGCGTTTTAGGTGCTGATGCCTTCACAACAGGGCTAGTTCTTCTGCCATTAACTGTGGGTCTTCTAATATTTTCAGTAACATCCTCCAGATTATCTTCACATGTGGAACCACGCCGTCTAATTTCTGTAGGTTTCCTTGTGGCCATGGCAGGCGCCCTTATCATGCGCTACCAGTTCAGCTTGAACACACAGATAGTAGATCTTCTGCCTGGAACCTTTCTCATTGGAGTTGGGTTGGGACTGTCCATTCCACTCACTGCAAACCTCATACTCTCATCTGCAGGTGAAGATGAACAGGCAGATGCATCTGGAGTAATGAGTACCGGAGCAAACCTTGGATCATCAATGGGAACCGCGATTATCGGTGTTGTACTTATAATTGGAATCTTCACTGGACTGTCAACAGCAGTTGAACAGAATTTTCCCAATGAATACTCAAAACAAGACATTAAAGATAACTTGGTGACATGGGCGGGTAAGATGAAAACAGTGAATATTCCAGATTTGAAGAAGGATGAAACTTCAACAGCCTATAAAATTGTGAACTCCACCATAAGCAAGGCCATGCAAACAGCCTTCGATGCAACCACCCTGCTGATGTTCCTGGGATTTTTGATATCCCTATTTTTAAGGCCTGCGCCATCAGGCAGGGTTTCTTAAACCCTTGCTAAATCCTTTGATTGATTTTTTTGATGGTTCAAACACAGTGATGATATTTCAATGTTAATTCATTTATCCTTCCATTTTTGTAAAGGATTAAAAAAAATCATACCTTGAATTAACTGGTTTAAAATAAAATTTTAGAAAAATAAAGCAATCATTGGTTTAATGGATGAAAATTATGGAATTAAATTTTATGGGATTTAAATTGAATTTGGATCTTGATTAGAAGTGGATCTTGATTAGAAGAATTTGTGTATGGAGGGATTGAAAACGTTATCTGGAAAGAAAAATTTGGATAAAATGAGGGTATCTGAGAGGGAAGTGACCAGTACCTATGGAAGCAGGTACTTCGCTGAAAGCGTTCCAAAATATGTTATGCCTGAAGAAGGAATGCCTGCACGTGCAGCGTATCAACTGATACACGATGAACTGAATTTAGATGGAAATCCTGCCCTGAACCTTGCAAGCTTCGTGACCACGTGGATGGAGCCTGAGGCAGACAAACTCATAATGGAGAGCATTGACAAGAACTTCGTTGACAACGATGAGTATCCCCAGACCGAGAAGATACAGGATAGGGTGGTTAACATGCTGGCAAGGCTCTTCAACGCCCCGAAGAAGTGTCATTCAGTTGGAACAGGGACAATAGGATCGTCTGAGGCCATCATGCTTGGACTTCTGGCCCATAAATGGACCTGGAAAAAACGGAGGCATGCAGAGGGAAAACCATGCAACAAACCCAACATTGTTATGGGTGCAGATGTGCACACTGTCTGGGAGAAGTTTGCACTGTACTTCGATGTTGAGCTGAAGCTCATACCCCTTGAAAGGGACACCTACACAGTTACTGTGGATAAGGTAGCAGAGGAAATTGATGAAAACACCATATGCGTTGGTGCTGTTCTGGGAACAACCTTCACGGGCCAGATGGACCCTATAAAGGAGATCAATGGCCTCCTGCTGGATATTAAAAAGGATAAGGGTTGGGACATTCCAATACATGTTGATGGTGCCAGCGGAGGTTTTGTGGCTCCATTCCTCTATCCAGAACTGGAATGGGATTTCAGACTCGAGCAGGTCAGATCCATCAACGTTTCAGGCCATAAGTACGGTCTTGTGTATCCCGGAGTTGGCTGGCTCATATTCAAGGATAAAACAGATCTGCCTGAGGAGCTCATATTCAAGGTGAACTACCTTGGGGGTTTGATGCCCAACTACTCCCTCAACTTCTCCAAGGGGAGCAGTACCATAATAGCCCAGTACTACAACTTCATAAGACTTGGGAAAAGTGGTTACACCGACATAATGGATAACATGATGAAGAACAGCCAGTACCTTGCAAGAAAACTTGAAGGTTCAGGTAAATTTGAGGTTATCAACAGGGATGGAATGTTTCCACTTGTAACAGTTAGTTTGAAGGATGAAGAATTCACAGTTTTCCAGCTTTCAGAGAAACTGAGGCAGAAAGGCTGGATCGTTCCTGCCTACACACTTCCTGAGAATGCTGAGGATGTTGCAGTCCTGAGAATGGTTGTAAAGGAAAACTTCGGAAGGGAAATGGTGGATCTGCTTGTTGACGATGTGATGAAATCCCTTAAATCCCTTGAAAGGGAAGAAACAACAGTGAAGGGGGAGGATCAAAATCCATCCCTTCTCTACTGAATTTTGCTGAAAAACTTTTAATACGGGTTTAAATCCCTTTTACTCATTTTTTTAGTCCTGGATAAAATCCTTATTTTATAAACTGATAAATTTTAAACTGATAAATTTTAAACTGATAAATTTTTTTGTGGATTCCATAGGATCATGATCTCTTATAAATATGGAACGACTGAATTCCAACCCAGAAAAAAGATTTGAATGGTTGTTTGATGGGTTGAAAAAGAATTCTCAGGCCAATGAATTAAAAAGTTATAACTGCAATTAAAAAAATACTAGAATGAAGTATTCATAATCAAAAGGTGTTTTACGTGTTAAATATTAAAAAATTATCAATTTCAACCATTTTTCCCATTATCATACTGCTTACACTGCTTTCCTTCGGGATCTTGATCCCAATTATATCGGTTGTAGTTTTGGGGGCCATTCTTGCCTACTACGTACGGCCCATCGCCCGCAGGATCAAACCCTTCGTCAGGTATGAAACCCTTGCAATCCTGATTGGGATGTTAATTCTAGCTGCACCAATCGTTGCCCTGCTCTACATCACTGCAGGCCAGATATTAACCGCTGCAATTCAGGTTTTTGGTTCCATACCCCATTCATCAGCAAGTGCAACCTCAAGTGCAACTGCAACTGCAATGAACATCAAATCCAGTTTAGCAACATCTCAAAATTCAGACAGCTTGAACAACCTTGCAAATCTCTTCCTTTCAAACATCACAGCCATTGCAGAGAAGCTCATCTCCTACCTTGTAAACCAGATCATCAACCTGCTTGAATTTTTACCAACCCTGGCAATGCAGATACTGATACTTCTCTTTTCAACCTTTTACTTTGCAAGGGATGGTGATAAGGTGGTTCGTTACATTAAAGACATCGTTCCACCAGAGGACAAGGATTTTTACCGTAGAATAATCCACGGTACCGATGACATCATGAAGAGCATAGTTGTTGGGAACGTTGTACCTGCAGTCATCCTTGGAATTCTCTCCATGATACTCTACTACTTCCTTGGATATCCTTACATAGTACTCCTGGGTATACTCAGTGGATTGTCCGAGTTCATACCCATAGTTGGGCCTTGGATAGTTTACGGAGTTCTGGGTTTGTTCAGCATCCTCACAGGGGATATAACCACTGGAGTTCTTGTTATCTTCTTTGGATGGATCATCGAAACAACCACTGACATGTACATCAGACCAAAACTCTCGGTGAACTACTCCGAGGTTCATCCCCTTGTATTTCTCCTGGGATTCATATTTGGAGCAGTTACACTTGGTATTCCAGGGCTGTTCATCGGGCCACTGATACTTGGAGTGACCTACTCAGCCTACAGGGCCTACAGGGAAGAAGTTAAAGATGTGTGAGGATTTAGTTTCATCTTAAACTGTCTGAAGCTTCATCTGAATTCTTCAAAAATTTAATGAATCCTTTTAATGAATCCTCCAGATTTAAATATTCAGGGTAACAGAATAAAGATCATGATAGGAAAGTTAAGCGCCCAGGACATCATGATCAGGGAAGTGCATGTAACAGGCCCAACAGACCTTGTGGCTGCAGCAAAGCTCAAGATGATGCGCTGCAACGTTGGAGGCCTTCCAGTGGTTGATGAAAAACGTCTTGTAGGTATTATAACCCACAGGGACGTTCTACTTGCAGGTGGAGAAGCACTTGGACTCAAGGTGAACGACCTCATGAGTAAGGAATTATACGTTGCAGAGCCTGAAACCCCCATCAAGGAGATCACAAAGGTTATGGCAGATAAAGGATATCAGAGAATTCCTGTTGTTAAAAATGGAAATCTTGTGGGCCTAATAACTCAGAGCAGCCTTATAAGGGCACTTGCAGGCCTGGAAGACTGAAAACATTATCCTTAAATGATAATTATCCTTTTATTTTGATTTAACCTGGAAAAAATAGAACTTAAAGTGCTGATTACAGTTACTTAAGTATTGTTATTTTCAAATGATGAAAAATTTTTAAAAACTATAAAAAAATGTTCAGATAAGTGGATCCGGAATTTTTGCACCCTTTTTCTCCTTCAGCCCACCGATCTTTTCTATTCTCAGGAGCAGGAACTCTTTTCCAGCCTCAGTAACCCCATATATTGGTATTGAAGCACCCACACTGAAAACTTTCCTCCCTTCACCAATTTCACGCACGTGCTTGGATGCGCAGGATGTTAAAACATCAACGTTGTTGAATAAGGCCTCTGCATCTTCCATAGACATCCCAGTCACGTGGGCTGCAAATATGTAGATCTTAACTCCCTTTTCCCCTTCAATCTGTCTGAGTTTTACTGCATCCTCTGCTGAAACTATGGAAACTGCTATGTTCTTATATCCCATTTCAATGGCCTTCAACACACCTTCGACCTGATCTATTACTGCATTTTCAGGGTTCAGAACGTTTTCTGGACCTAAGGTGTTTATTATTTTATCTATGGGGCTGGTGCTTATGAATGCTGATATTCTACCCCCTATTCCCTGTACAAATTCTGGATCCGTAACTACAACTGTACCTGATCCCTCGCAGACTATCACTGCACAGTCTAGGGTTCCATCATCAAGGAGTGTGGCTATTGTCTCTGAAACTCCAAAGGAGAGGAAGTCCTTCATCCTCAAGTTTCTATCAGATGTACACATTCCAAAGTCCTTTATCCTGAACTCTATGTTTTCCCTGACAGCTTCGGGTGTTAATCGTTTTATTCCCCTGTACTTCTCAAAGAGGGGACAGTAATCTATCACTGGTTCTCCAACCTCAACAACCTTCCCCTCCCTTACAACAACCCTTGTCTTTCCAAGGGCCTCTATAACGTGTTCGCCCATCTAAACTCACTTCCACTGGATTTTTAATAATTCATTGAACCATCTGATCTTCAGTTTCAGGGAATTGGTATAAATATTTTATAAGAATAAATTGATTTCAGGCTAAGAATAAAATGGCCAGGGCAGAAAAATAATAGAAATTATGTGAAAAGTTCATAAAAACCTTTTTAAGTGAGAATGTGAATAGAAAAGTATAAGTTAGATGAAATCTAACAGCATATAAGCCACGCCGGGGTGGCTCAGCTGGTTAGAGCGCACGGCTCATAGGGTATTAAGCAAGTGCTCTGACTTTTTCCTGGGATACCGTGAGGCCGCGGGTTCGAATCCCGCCCCCGGCACTTCAAATAACTTTTGAAGGCCTCGAAAATTCCATGAAATCTTTACTTTAAATTTTCTTTTCATTAAAATTATTTTCCACATTACTCTTAAACTATCTTTTTATAGGCATATTCTTTCCATAAATATTTAATTCTCCATATAACTCGTTACTATGCCCTTTTCTAGCTTTTTAATCCTTCCTTGAACCTTCTACTTGAACCATTTCCCATACTCAATCAAGGAAAAAATAAAATGAAAAACTTTAAAACCCGGAACTGGATCACTATAGATCATAGTCAAAATATCAAACAGTAACTCATACTTAACAATTTAAATAAAATAAAGAGTATTTGATCCTTTTTTTAATTAAAAGGTTTTTTAAAAGGGTTTCACGTGGTAACGGAGGTTTCTTTATGAAGGATATTTACGAACGTTCACTCGAGGGTGACATAACAAGGGAAGATGCTTTGAAACTGGTTGATGCAAATCCATTCGAACTCTTCAACGTTGCAGACAGACTGAGAAAGGAAATAGTGGGGGATGAAGTCACATTTGTGGCAAACAAGGCCATAGACATCACAGACCACTGCATGATAGAATGTGAATTCTGCTCCTTCAGGGACCATACAGGCTACGAAATGACGGTTGACGAGATAGTGGAGAGTGTTGGTCACTCCCAGACCATTGGAGCAACTGAGATCTGCCTCTTCGGTGGTGTTATGCCCCACATGACAGTTGACTACTACTGCGACATCATCAGCGCCATTAAAAACCAGTACGACATCTGCCTCCATGCACTGTCCCCTGTGGAGATCTACCAGACTGCAAAATCCTCTGACATGACCACCTTTGAAGCTTTGAAGGCCCTTAAAAAGGCAGGTATGGACACCATGACAGGGGCATCTGCAGAGATACTCGTGGACTCTGTGAGGGAGAAGATATGTCCCAAAAAGGTTTCAACCCAGGAGTGGGTGGACATAGTTAAGGAGGCCCATAAGCTGGGCATTCCAACCACGTCAACCATTATGTACGGAAGCGTGGAAACCTGGGAGGACCGTGTAGACCACCTCATGATACTCAGGGATATACAGCGTGAAACCCACGGCTTCACAGAACTCGTGCCCATGACCTTCCTGGGCCTCAACAACAAGCTGGGCCAGGAAACACTGGGTGCAAGTGGAATGGACGATCTGAAGGTTCACGCCATTTCAAGGATAATAATGGGCAGGGACATGCCTAACATCCAGGTCTCATGGGTGAAATTAGGCATCAGAACCTCCCAGATAGCACTCTGCTGCGGGGCCAACGACCTTGGAGGTACCATGATGGAGGATAAAATATCTGTAGCTGCAGGTGCATCCTACGGAGAGTACATGCCACGTGAGAAGATGGTTGAAGTGATTGAAGCCATTGGACGTGTGCCTGTGGAAAGGACCACCACTTATGAGAGGGTTTGAATCTAAATTGAGTTATAATCCTATTTCACAATAAATCCTATTTTTTTCATTATATTTCTAATTCTTTTAAGGAGGAGTATGCTCAATTTTTCAAGACTTACGAATTTTTTAAATTTAGGATTAAAAAAAACTTTAAATCAGCAGCTATCATTAAAAACAATTGAATTAAATCATTTAACTTTAAAAGTAGTTGAAAATATTTTTATTCAATGCTTAAATGGACAAAAACTTTATAAGGAACCTCCTAAAGAAATCCAGACGTATCATTAATTAACACCTATTTGATGCTAAACCTCCGAAAACGTATTAACTCAGTTGGGTTAATAACTGGACATAGAAAAAAACCAGATAGGTGATGAAATGTTTAAGGACATACTTATGTCAATGCGTCCCAAGCAGTGGTACAAGAACCTAGTTATATTTATTGGGATCGTATTTTCACTAAATCTTCTAAATTTTAACTTATGGACAAATGTTATTTCTGCATTTGTAGTGTTTTGCTTACTTTCTGGAAGTATTTACATCATAAACGATTGTTTGGATGTGGAAAAGGATCGTAACCATCCTAAAAAATGCGAAAGGCCCCTTGCATCTGGACGGCTGAAAAAGCCCCATGCACTGCTGTTTTCAGGCATAGCAGTTGTAATTGCATTGTTACTGGCCTACACAGTGAACACTTCGCTCTTTCTGGTTTCACTCTCCTTTTTCGGCCTGATCCTGGTTTACTCCCTCTTCCTGAAGGAGATGATCCTGGTTGACATCCTGGTCATCTCAGCAGGATTCGTACTCAGGGCAGTTGCAGGCTGTGTTGCCATAGGTATCTTCGTATCGTCATGGCTCATACTCTGCACATTCCTCATGGCCCTTTTCCTTGCCCTTGTGAAGCGAAGGCACGAACTGATCCTACTCAAGGATAAGGCAGGAAGCCACCGTAAAATCCTTGAGAGTTACTCAGAGGACATGCTGGACCAGATGATCAACATAACCACCGCATCCTTGATCATGTCCTACTCCCTCTACACCTTCTTTGCACAGAACATCTACCTAATGGCCACAATACCCCTGGCATTCTACGGAGTCTTCCGTTACCTGTTCCTGGTGCACAGCAATGGAATTGGTGGAGAACCTGAAATAATATTCAAGGACAAAGGCATGGTTATAAGCATGACCCTCTGGGTGGCATTAGTGATTGGAGTACTTTACTTCAATAAATTAGGACTTCCAGGAGTTTAAAATGAAAGTAAAAATAATAACAGCACCATCTTTCAAAACCTGCAATAAAACGTTCACTAAAAGGCGGTTTGAATGAGATACGACCTTCACACCCACTCAAAGTACTCAAGAGACGGTTGGGTGGAACCTGAAACCCTGGTAAAAACAGCCATGAAAAAGGGACTCTCTGGAATAGCAGTAACTGATCACAACACCATTGAAGGAGGTTTGAAGGCCAAGGAATTTGAAACTGAAAACTTCGAGGTTGTGGTTGGATCTGAAATCTCAACAGAAAGGGGTGAGGTTACAGGTCTCTTCCTGTCTGAAGAAGTTGTTTCAAGAAATTTTCTGGGGGTCATCCATGAAATCAGAGAACAGAATGGTTTGGTTGTTCTCCCACATCCCTTCGATGAACTCCGTGGAAACGGGATCGCACCCGTGGACGAGGATGCAAAACTTGTTGATTACATTGAAACCTTCAACTCCCGATGTTTCAGGACAAGGTACAATGAAATGGCAGCAGAATATGCCAAAAAACACGGCCTAAAAACTTTAGGCGGTAGCGACGCCCATTTTGCCCATGAAATTGGCAGGGCAGGCGTGGATACAGATGATGACCTGCATGATGCATTTAAAAGGGGGAATTTCACTGTTTTTGGTGAAAGATCCTCTCTGATGAATTTAGGAATGACAAAGGTGCTGAAAATATGGAGAAAAACAGGTTCTGGCTCGTACTGATCTTCGCAGTGGTTGTTTACGTTGTACTGGGAGTTTACGCAGATCTGGGTGATCTCTTAACTGCCCTTGAAAGCTTTGACTGGACTTTCATCCTTCTGCTTCTGGGTTTAACAACCATTGGTTACCTCATAAGGTTCATTAGATGGGATTACCTCCTCAGGGGTGTTGGTGTGAACCTGGATCTCAGGGACAACCTCTTCGTGTACATAAGCGGACTTTCAATGACCATAACCCCTGCCAAAGCAGGGGAGATATGGAAGGGCTGGCTCATAAGGGAAATAAATGGTGAAAGTTTGAGTAAAACAGTTCCAGTTGTTATAAGCGACCGTTTAACTGACATACTGGCCCTTGTATTCCTTTCACTCCTGGGAATCCTCTACTACCGGCAGGGAGCCTACATCATAATAGCCATCCTCATCCTCTTTGCTGGATTCGTCCTTGCAGTGAGATCTGAGGCCATTTCAAACTTGTTAATACGCGTACTTGAGAAGCGGGCTGGAAAGTACTCCAAGGATGTTGAGAGCATGCATGAAACCTTCAAGGAAACTCTGAACCCTAAAAAGCTCGTTGTAACAACCATTCTGGGTTTGATGGCCTGGTTCATGGAGTGTCTTGCCCTTTACCTTGCAGTTATTGCCTTCGGTGATCACCTGGGAATCGTTGTTTCAACCTTCACCTTCAGCTTTGCATCCCTTGCAGGGGCACTGAGCATGATCCCTGGAGGTCTGGGTGTGGCTGAAGCAACCCTATCAGGACTGCTCCAGTTTTTCGGACTCACAGCCACCATATCCGTTGGTGTTGCCATCATAATCCGTTTCGCAACCCTGTGGTATGGAACATTCCTTGGGCTCATTGTTTACCTTCTGGGAAAATCCAGGATCATCAAAGAAAGCAAAGATGATTAAATGATCCTTAAAAAATATTTTGAACAAACCCAGAGCATTCAAAAATTATTTAATAAACAATTAGTCAATTGAGTTAAAATTAAAACCTTAAAAAAATCCAATTATAAATAATTCAAAAAAATATATTATAAAATTAAAAATTAAGAAATAAAATACGTTAATTTGGTTAAATAATTGATTAAAATAGTTTAAAAATTTGAATATTTAATTAGGAGGCATTTCATGTCAAAGGTAGATTCTAAAGTTTCAATTTTAAAAACTTCCCCTGAAACAGTTGTAGATGATTATAAGGAGCTGATGCACCTTGCAGATTACGACAAGATCGTGTCCCGTGAGAATGAAACCATACTCAAACTGAACCTCTCATGGACACTTTTCTATCCTGCCTGTTCCACACCACCATGGCAGCTTGAGGGAGTTCTGAAAACCCTGGAGGATGATGGGTTCCAGGATGTGGTTGCAGTGGAGAATCAGACTGTTGTAACCCATCCCTGGAAGGGTGCCTACCTCAACAAGTGGTTGCCCCTCCTTGAAAAGTACAAAAGGGAATTTCAGCCCCTCACAGACGTGGAGTGGAGTGTTTACGAACCAAAGTCTGAGATGATGGTTATGGATGAGATATTCGGCCAGGTTCTGGTTCCCAAGATGTTCTACGGCAACAACGTCATACACTTCCCCACCGTGAAGACCCACGGCCACACAACGACCACAGGATCCA
The DNA here is from genome assembly GCF_017874455.1 of Methanobacterium aggregans. Classification (NCBI taxonomy): domain Archaea; kingdom Methanobacteriati; phylum Methanobacteriota; class Methanobacteria; order Methanobacteriales; family Methanobacteriaceae; genus Methanobacterium; species Methanobacterium aggregans. The sequence continues at coordinate 20,912 of NZ_JAGGLN010000009.1, forward strand.
TGAAGAACGCCTTCGGAGGTTTGATACCCAAGTACAGGCACCACGCCCATAAGAAGATCCATGAGGTCCTGGTGGATCTCCTTGCAATCCAAAGGGAGATTCATCCCGGGATATTCACTGTGATGGATGGATGCGTCTGCGGAGATGGTGCAGGACCACGTACAATGGACCCCTACGTGGGCAACGTAGTACTTGCAAGTGGAGATCCAGTTGCAGTGGATGCCCTTGCAGCCAAGATAATGGGATTCGACCCACTGAAGATCGATTACATTAAAATGGCCCATGATAAAGGTCTTGGAATGGGTGACGTGGATCAGATCGAAGTTGTGGGTCTTGATGATAAAGAGCTTCAAGGTCTGAACTTCGGGTTCCATGTGGACAAGAGCCCTGTCATCAAGTGGGATCAACGCCTCAGAAAGAAGACCATGGGGATAAAATGGCTGCACCACCTTCTCTTCAATTCACCAATCTTCAAAACATTCATATTCGCCTCAGGATTTTATCACGACAAGCTCTGGTACCCTACAACTGGTAAAAAGAATATAGGGCAGTTCAAGACAACTGAGTGGGGTAAGCTGTTCGATGCGTATGAGTACGGGGAGTTCCCAGAGTTCAAAGAGGTGAAGGAGTGGAATCCATACTGATGAAACTATAGAAATCCCATTAAATGGCTGAATATAAATTTATTCAGCTTTTTTATTCAAATTTATCCCCCCTATTTAACAGGAAATAGATGAAGGAAGCTATTTTAAGTTTAAAATCATCCCCCTCCTTTTTTTTAGTTCACTATTTTTTTATATCTGAAGTTAGTTATGCATCCCAAAAACCCATAGCATGTAACACATTCTGGAATATAATTGGATTATATTTTCCATAAGCAACAGTTTTTAAGGCCCAGAATATGTTTTAAAATATTATTGAGTATTTATAGCTGATTTTAATTGATTTAAGATTTATAATGAGTATTAGAAGCATTGGAATTGCTTAGAAATAAAAAAGACTCTTGGAGTTTTTATTTCAACACATCCCCGCTAATTTTATCCAAAATAAAATTTTTCAAGCCAAACAATCCTCTAATTTTATAATACTTATTTAAAAGCATTATTTCTTGAAATAAGGTCAAAATAAGGCCACATTTGGTAAAGATTTGGGAAAAGACTTATTAAAGATTTCAGGGAGATAGGAGTTTGTCCTCGGAGGGACATAAATAGGTGTTTTTGGATGAGTTTTTGAACTCATTCACCCATTTTAGGGAAGTAATTAGTGAAAAAATTAAGTTACAAAAAAAACTGCAGGGTTGAACTTCAAGATAGAAATCTTGACCATCTCCAGATTAGAAGGAACCCTGCAATCCATGAACTTGGATACTTTCTCAAACAGATTAACCCAGTTGAGTCTGCTTAATTCAATGAAGAACTGGATCGATCCAGTGTACTTCAGCATGATGATTTCATTAAAATGAGATTTTAAGTCCAGTAAGGGGCTAATATGTTTTTTATTCCAGCATGGCTTTGAAACAGAACATTTTAACGTAATAAATCCATTAAAAAAAATTACTGGACGAAATGCATCTGAATCCATTAAATGGATCAAATAACATGTGGAGGGGAACATGAAATTAATATTTTTTTCAGGAGCTTTTGAATGCTGAAACTATCCAGAGCGAAGATCAACTGGGATACTGTATTTCCATTGATCTTAATCATCACAATCTTAATAACAAGAATTCCATTCATGAGCAAATTTCTGTATGAATGGGATTCTGCAAACTACGCATTAGCATTTACAAATTACAACATCGTCCAGCAGCAGCCACATCCCCCAGGGTACCTATTCTACGTGGCCCTTGGAAGGGGATTTAACTACGTATTCAATGATCCAAACACCAGCCTGATAGCTCTGGCAATATTTTTCAGTGCCTTGAGTGCCGTGCTGCTGTACTTCATGACCAAGGAGATCTTCTCAAGGAGGGTGGGGATCGCAAGTTCCATACTGTTCATTTTCAACCCACTGATATGGTTCTACGGAGAAATTGCAAGTATTTACATCTTCGAAGCCTTCTTCAGTATTTTAATAGCCTACAGTTGCTACAAACTATTCAGGGGAGATGAAAGATTTATATACCTCTCTGCAATGGTACTGGGTTTGGCAGGGGGTTTCAGAACTGATCTGGTGGAGTTCATGTTTCCACTGTGGGTACTCTGCATACTTTACGCAAAACCTTCCTTCATCAAGTTTATCAAAGGCATGGCTGTATTTGCCCTGTCAATTCTCTCATGGCTCATACCCACAGCCCTGTCAGTTGGGGGCATTCATCAGTACCTTCAACTCTTAAGGAGCACATCTGCAGCTGCAGATTACACCTCCATAATATTCGGTGCCAGCATCAGCCAGCAGATCCTGAATTCAGGAGCCTGCATAATCTGGTCACTTCTGGGATTAACTGTAATTGGGATTTTAACAGTTTTATACTTTTTAATCAAACGTAGAAACGTTTTAAAGAACAATTTAGTTTTTCACCTTAAAAAGCCCTTGACATTGTTCTTTTTGTTATGGGCAGGCCCTGCCTTCATTTTCTACCTCCTGATCTACGTTGTGAAACCAGGTTACCTCCTCACATGCATACCTGTATTCATGGTCATGCTGGCCTACATCATGAACAGAGTTTCAGGATTCATAAACATCAAATTTCCAGAAGTATCAGCTAAAAAAGTTTTAGCTTCAATACTGGTGATCTATGCCCTTTTAAATGCAGCCTACTTCATTTATCCAGGGGATATTCACAACGGGGATACCTGGGAAACGCCCATGGATAAAATGAGTACCACACAGGAAATATGGTTCGACCTGGATGTGGGTTTGATCTACAACAACGCAAAGATCAGTGCAAACGATGAAAACACCGCCCTCCACATCCAGAACATACTGAATATCTCAAATTCAGACCCTTCAAGCACCATAATCATTATAAGAGATATAACCCGAGAAGATGAGGGTTTTAACTGGAGAAAGGCCATGTACTACCTTCCAGGTTACGATGTTTACTACCTCTTCAATGAGGAAAACTCTGGAATCACAGCTAACGTTTCATCATGGCACGGTAAAAACCACAGTTACACCACATCAAAAGCACCAACCCTTGATGTGCCAATGAATTCATCTACAACAAGGATAGTTTGGATAATGAGCAACCAAACATCTTTTTACCAGGAAGTGAAGAGTAAGGTGGGGGTTAACTCCATAAAACTTCCAAACGGCCTGAATATATATTACTCTCAAATTGGAAACCAGACCTCAAATTTCCAGATCAGCGGTTTTATATTCCGGCGTTGAATTGAAATTAAGCATTAGGAGAGTTAAGCCTGAGGTGATAGGAAATCTTTCCTTCATTTATCCTCAAATTTTTTTTTGAAACTAGCTTCTATTGAAATTATTTTTTAAAATAAAAAAAATGAAGAATTTGGATACATGATTGATTCCATTGATTTTAGTTCCATGGGGGTGGAAGCTAATTGATGTTTCTTCTCAAAATAAAAAAAAAGAAGATTGAAATTAATATTTATCCGGGTTTCCTGAATTTTCCAAGTAACCTGCTGAATATATCCGGTGCATACTTCATTCTCCACACATTGAATCCCACAACCAAAACAACAAAGGTAAGGCGCAGGTATATGCTTACAGGTGCAAAAAGTGCTATCACAATGATCAATATCCCTACAAGGGTATGCATAAGCCAGTTTCTCCAGTCAGACAGGTAAGCCTTCACTCCATGGAACAATCTCTTCATAGATCCACCTCCACATCAATATATATCAATATTTGATATATTGAATTGTGATATATCTTTTATATATAATTTACCTTCCCAATCATTAAATTCATTAAATATCATGTAAAATAGAAGGTTCAAGGAAAAAATATTAAAAAATAGTTATAAATGAAAATTGGTTCTAAAAATTGTTTTAAAAATTTTATAAATTAAATAAGGTGTTTTCATGATTGGTACGTATCCTGAAGAGAATTACTGGGAAATCATAGACAGACAGAAGGGAATACTCAATAAAAAAGAACAGTTAAAACTTAAAAACTCGAAAATAACAGTTATAGGTTGTGGAGGTATCGGCGGCGCTGTTATTGAAATGCTGGCAAGAATGGGAGTCGGAAATCTTCGAATTATTGACAAAGATGTTTTTGATCTTTCAAACATTAACCGCCAGCTCATGAGCAGCATGGACAGCATAGGCAAAGCCAAAGTAGATGTCACAAAGGAGACTGTGAACTCAATAAATCCCTTCGTGAAGGTTGAAGCCTTGAACCAGGAATTGAATGAAAAAAACGTGGAAACAATAGTTAAAAACAGCGACGTTGTTGTTGATGCCCTGGACAACCTGATTGCCAGAATATTAACCACCAGAAAGGCTGCAGAACTTGAAATACCCTTCGTACATGGTGCAATTCATGGCACAATGGGCCAGGTAACAACCTTCACCCCCGACAGCCCATCCTATGAGGAAACGTTTAAACTGCCATCTGCAGGTAAAGAATTGACCGAAGAAGTAATTGAATCTGTTGGAAAAATAAACAAGGATGTTCCACCAGTTATAGGTCCTGTTCCCAATGTCGTGGGATGTTTACAGGCCTTTGAAGCTGTTAAATACATCACAGGTAACGGCAACATCATAACTGCACCCAACGTTCTCATATTCGACCTAATGAAAAAAGAACCATTTACAATGGTTGAATTTTAGGTTAGGTCAATTTAAAAAAATTTTATAATATTAAAGATAATTATGTCCTTTTTTTTAAGATTTAAAATCGTTAAGTAAGTTATTATTTAAAAATGACACCATATGATGTTTGAATTCTTTTTAAATCTTCTAAAAAAGTCTTCTTACTCCTTTCAAAAGATTTATATAGCAGTAAGAGGAAACTTATTTCCGGTATACTGATCACGGAGGTATTGATCTATGCAAGATAAGATAGGACAGGTTATTGAAAACATAGAAAAATGCGGCACAAAGTTTGTAAGGCTGCAGTTTGTGGATATACACGGAACCCCAAAGAACATGGCGGTCCCCCTGGCAAAACCAGAAGATATTGAAGATATATTAAAAGACGGACTATTATTTGACGGTTCATCAATCGAAGGATTCGTTAACATCAACGAAAGTGATCTGGTAATAAAACCAGACCCAGACACATTCTCAACCCTCCCATGGAGGCCAGAGGAGAAGGGAGTTTGCAGGTTCATATGTGACATACACTGGCCTGACATGACCCCATTCGAGGGAGATCCAAGGTACATACTCAAAAAAGCCCTTGCAAAGGCAGAAGATATGGGATACGAGTACAACGTTGGCCCAGAACCAGAGTTCTTCATAATCGGTGCAGATGAAGATGGAAACATCATCCCGGGAGATGAAGGTGTTTACTTCGATGTGGAACCAGTTGACCAGGGAACAGACATCAGAAGGGAACTCGTACTTGGACTTGAAGAATTACACTTCGACGTGGAGGTAAGCCACCACGAAGTTGGACTAGGCCAGCACGAGATAGATTTCAAATTTGACAGAGCATTAAAAACAGCAGATGCTGTTATAACATTTAAACAGGCAATAAAAGCAATAGCTGACAACATGGGTTGCATGGCAACCTTCATGCCTAAACCATTCTTCGGTGTAAACGGTAGCGGAATGCACGTCAACCAGAGCCTATTCAAAAACGGAGAAAACATTTTCTACGACCCTGACGGTGAGAACGGACTTTCCAAAGAAGCAATGTACTTCACAGGAGGATTATTAAACCACTCCAAGGCACTTGCAGCAATCGTTGCACCAACAGTCAACTCCTACAAGAGGCTTGTACCAGGATACGAAGCACCGTGCTACATAGCATACGGACTTAGAAACAGGTCCACACTTGTCAGGATCCCTGCAAGCAGAGGAAAAGGTACAAGGCTTGAATTCAGATGCCCTGACCCATCATGTAACCCCTACCTAGCATTTGCAGCAATATTAGAAGCTGGAATGGACGGTTTGAAGAACAAAATGGACCCAGGCGATGCAACTGAGATCAACGCATTCGGACTCGACGAAGCAGGCCGTGAAAAACTTGGAATAGACACACTACCATCCAGCCTATGGGAAGCTTACCACGCACTTCAGGAAGACGAAGTTGTTAAGGCATCCCTGGGTGAACACACCTACAACCAGTTCATGGCACTTAAACGTGCAGAATGGGACGACTACAGGGTTCAGGTATTCCCATACGAACACGACAGGTACTTGGAGATTTAATACTCCAAAAACCCTTTCTTTTTTTATCAAAGCCCATTATTACTTGTTTATTAAAAATTAACAGTTTATTAAAAAAGTATTTAAAATAATCCGCAGATAGTTAAAGTTATAATCAAAGAAAGCTGAAAATCAGACCTTGATCAATAAAATAAAGTGAAAGGTGAAGAAATGCCACAAGAGACAGACCGTAAGATGATGGAAATCCTCAGAATTCTGGCAGACAGAGAAGAAGTTCTCGGCGCCAAAACCATAGCTGAAGAACTCAAAAAAAAGGGGTACAATCTGGGAGAACGTGCAGTAAGGTACCACATGAGAATACTGGACGAAAAAGGGTTCACAGAACGTATCGGATATGCTGGAAGACAGATAACAGAAATTGGATTGAAAGAACTTGAAAAAGGTCTCATCTACGATCAGGTTGATTTCATATTCTCCAAGTTCGAGGACATGATCTACCAGACAACCCTTGACCCTGTGAAGGGGAAGGGCAGCGTTATTGTGAACACCTCCACCTTCACCTACAACGAAGAAGTTATGGATGTTATAAAAGAGGTCTTTGGAAAGGGAATTGCTGTAAGCCCCTACGTAAACACCATGCTTCTTGAAAATGAAAATAAAATGAAGGTTGAAACTGTCTGCGGAACCACAATAGATGGAATGCTCCTTAACAGTGGGATACCTGTAATTCCACAGTATGGAGGAGTTGTTGAAGTGGAAGGTAATACGCCACGAAGGTTCACAGAGCTGATATCCTATAAAAAGACATCTATGACTCCTCTGGAAGCATTTACAGATGAGGATATGACCTCAGTGCTTCAAGTCATACGTGAAGGAAGCGGTTTGATCCCTGCAAACTTCAGAATCATTCCCTCAAGTGCAAGGAACAACGCCCTAAAGATATTTGAGGATCTGGAAAAGATAGGAGTATCCGGACTCTTGAAGATAGGTGAAGACGGAGAATCGGTTTTAGGAGTTCCAGTTGAGGAGGATATGGTGGGAATAGCAGTTATAGGTGGCATATCACCCCTTTGTGCTGCAAAAGAGGCAGGATTTGAGGTTAACATAAAACTTGCAGAAAACACTCTCAAATTTGAGGACATGACAAGGATAGCCAAACCTAAACCTTCACTCAAGACAACCGGGCCTGAACCCAGTGAAAAAGTTAAATTTTTGCTCTCAAAAGCCTGGAACCTCATATACAAAGTCGATTTTGACCTTGAAACCCTCAAGGGCAACGTTATTGCAAATGTTTCCTACGTAAAGAATGATGATGTTGAGGATGCCCTCGCTGCATTCGACAGCGTCATGGGCTCAAGGCCGGATTACTGCACAAGCAGGTTCTTCAAGATAATAAAAGGTCAAGAACCTGGTAAAACAGGTATTGCAACTGTCTGCAGCCTGACCATAGACGGAATACTCACAAAAAACGGTATATCCACATCACCCCAGTACGGAGGAATACTTGAAACAGAGGGTAAAAACCCCAGGTTCATTGAACTTACAGCCTACAGCGGCTCATCCCTTGATCCCCATGAGATCTATATTTCAAAGAACATGACATCAGTTGGGGAGTCCTTAAAGGGCCGAGGAAGGATACTTGCAAGCTTAAGGGAGATACCCTACATAGCACGTCCCCATGCCGTTGAAATTCTGGAGGATGTTAAGGAGGCGGGTTTTTCAATACTGAAAATTGGAAAACCAAGTGAGCTGATCTACAACGCCAAGGTTGAAAGGTACCATGCAGGAATCGTGGCTCCAGGGGGTCTTAATCCAATTGCAATCATAAGGGAACATGGAATACATGTGGAACCCAAGGCAGTTGAAACCCTAATGAAACTGCAGGATATGGAGGAATTCTAGTATACTCTGCAGATCCTTGGTAACCCATTTTAAGAAATCTCTTCTTTAAAGAATTTTTTTACAAATAAACTCTTATTTTTGTTGTTTTTTTAGAAAACACCTTAATTTACACGAACTGATTTGGATACCATAATAATAAATAAGATAATTTCTATAGGTATAGGCCAACCAATAATTCTATCCCGATAAAATTGATCCATAATCCTATTACTAAAAAAAAGGTGAATATCATGAAAAAGGAAGAAAAATGTGCTAGTTGCGAAGAAATATGCCAATACATAGAAGATGAAGTTAAACCCGGTGACACCGTGCGATTATCACTTGGACGTTGTTACATTCCCGGAAAAGTGGTCACAAATAGTGAGGGAGTGCTCCAAATTAACGTGGAGGGCAGCGTTATAAAGGGATTGACCTCCATAGATGTCAAGGGATTGAAAGACATCATAATCGAACTTGAGCACGAGTGCAAAGATGGTGTATGCACAATTGAAGCCACTGACGATTGAATTTCATAATTAAATGGGATTCATTGATGAGCTGATCCAAAGAATATTTTTTTTATTCTATTTTTTTACTCTGGACTTTTTTATACTAATTTTTTCTAATGAATTATATCCTCGTTTTCATTGTACCCTCGAGTTGTTGAATATTACCATGGATAATATCATTGAAAATTGTATAAATTTGAATGGTCATCCCACATCATTTCCGAACAAAAAACGATACGTTTATATAAACATCTCGCATATTGAGTAATATCAATTTGAAAAGGTGATTCAATGTCAGTGATCATAGACGAAGAAAAGTGTGGTAAAATTGAAAACTGCCCTGGTGAAGGATTGTGTATAAAACTCTGTGAACAGGGAGCTTTAGTTGAAGGGGACGGCGAAGTAGTCATAATCGACGAAAAATGTGATGACTGTGATATATGTATTCAGAACTGTCCAAACGAAGCTATATCCAAAAAATAGGTTGGAAAAAAAATGGTTTCCATAGAAAGGGAAGGGAAGGAAAATCGTTCCCTCTCCCACAAAAATGAAAAATGTGTTGGCTGTGGAATATGCACAGATATCTGTCCCACAGAGTCCCTAAAACTTGGTCCAGTCCTCCCCATAGCAAGGGGACTTTTAAAAATGGACTACCTCAAGATGAACAAGGATACATGTGTTTTATGCGGACTCTGTGCATCTGCATGTCCATTCGATGCCCTGGAATTCAGTGTAGATGGTGAAAACGCGAAAAATTTGGATGCTTATCCTAAATGGAGTCATAATGCAGGCATTGATGAGGAAAATTGCATATACTGTGGTAGCTGTGAAAAAGCATGCCCAAAAAATGCCATATACATGGAAAGGGTTTTGCCCACGGTAGAGGAACTTGTTCGCGGTGAAGCAGAGATCGACAAGGATAAATGTATCTCCTGCGGAATGTGTGAGGAGATCTGTCCTGCAGAAGCAATAAGCATGGACAAAAATGAGATAAATTCCAGCAGCAAAGACATTGCAAATGACATAAGCATCGACAAATCCAAATGCATCTACTGCGGAATATGCAAGAGGATATGTCCAGAAGATGCCATAAAAGTAGTCTGCACAACCTGTATGGATCAGATGGAAATTCCAAAACCAGAGATCACAGGGAATATCATATTGAATGAAGACCAGTGCATAAACTGCGGCTGGTGCGAGGAAATATGTCCAGTGGATGCTGCAGAGGTAACAAAACCCTTTGAAGGAGAAATAGAGATGATTTCAACTGATGAGGTAACCTGCAAAGGAGATTCCTGCCACGCATGTATGGATGTTTGTCCATGCAACGCAATAAGCATCGTTGACAACAAATCTGTTGTAAACCAGAACATGTGCACCCTATGCGGAGCCTGCGCAAAGGCCTGCCCACAGAGCATAATATCAATCAAGCGCAGCGACATGAAACTGGATAACATACGTTCCAAGTCCTGGCAGAAGACACTTGGAAGTTTAATTGAATAGTTCAAGAATTCACGTTCAACAAAAATCCTCCATTTTTGTTGTTTTTTTTCTTTTTTTTAGTAGATTTTTAAATTAAAGCCAACACTAATAAAAATTCCACACACAGTAACCTTAAGAATTTTTAAATTAATTTTAAGTGATGATACCTGAAAAATCAAAACTCACAGTGCTGTTGCTGATTTTAATAAAATTTGGAAACTTGTAGAATAAGAAATAATCCAATGAATAAAAAAAGAAGGAAAGTTTAGTCTTTTATTACCATTACCTCTGTTGATTTGATAACTGCAGTTAATTCATCCCCTTCTTTAATCTCAAGGTCTTCAACTGCTTCCTTGGAGATTATGGCAGTTATAACCTCTGGAGAATCTATTTTTATTTTTACAGACGCAGTTATCTCACCCTTCTCAACACTCACAACCATTCCATTAAGACCATTTCTTGCACTCATCTTCATTTTATCACCTATGATATATTTTGTAAATTAAATTTCATATATTTTGTTGTGTGGGTAGTAAATCACGAATTTAAAAAAAGTATTAAATTTAAATAATAAAAGATTTGAGCCGTATAACAGTATATTAACAATAAAACAGCCATTAAACTACATTTAAGCAGGTAATGACCTATATTTAGTGCGATGTATATTACTGAGGTTACGTTGCAATTAACTGTGTTTTTTAAAGTTAAATAGATAGGTTTATATGTACATATCGGGAAAAATTCCTATGAGAATTGATAATATCTTAAAAAAATTCAGGAGGTTAATCATGGATAAAAAAGTCATGGCAGTAATTGTATTGATAATAATTGCAGTTATAGGCGGGGGACTGTTTGCTTACCAAAGCTCCTCAGATCAGAATAAGACTGTTTTGAAGATATACCATGCAGGTAGTCTTTCCGCATTAATGAATGCAACTGCCAAAAAATTTGAATCTGAACATCCTAATGTTGATGTTCAATTAGAATCCTATGGAAGTGCTGATGCTATAAAACAGATCACAGACCTGAACAGGTCTGGAGATATAGTTGCCGTTGCTGACTACGGATTGATAGACAAACGTATGATACCTAACTACGCAGACTGGAACCTTCAGTTTGCAAAGAATGAGATGGTCATAGTTTACTCCAACAAGAGTAAGTACAGCGACCAGATAAACAGCCAAAACTGGTACCAGATACTTGAAAAATCAGATGTTACCTTCGGTTTCAGTGACCCCAACGCTGATCCAAGTGGATACAGGTCTGTTATGATGATACAACTTGCAGAATCCTACTACAACGACAGCACCATCTTCGATAAACTCGTAGCAAACAACACTGCAATCACTTCTGAAACTAACGGCACTGGTTACGCTCTAAAAGCTCCAAGTAACCTTAACCCAACTTCTAAGGTCATGATCAGGCCAAAAGAAGTGGATTTAATGCAGTCCGTTGAATCAGGTAGTCTTGATTACCTTATAATCTACAAAAACGTTGCAGATCAGCATAAAAGTTCTGGTGTGAAGTACATTGAACTTCCTAACAAACTGCAGATCAGGGATACCCAGTACGAATCAGATTATAAAAAAATAAGCCTGACACAGAACAGTGACACCAACAAGAGCAAAGTGGTTAAACTTTCACCGATAGTCTATGGAATAACAGTGGTGAAAAATTCAAGCAACTACGACCTGTCAGTTGAATTCGTTAAGCTGTTAATTAGCTCTGAAGGTACACAGCTCATAAAAGACACTTACCAGCAGCCAATAACACCTGCAATAGCAACAAACGACTCCACAAACATTCCGGATGCACTAAAATCCCTTGTTACTCAGGCTTGATCTGTGAAGTTAGTATCCTGAATTTTTGATCAGATTTCAGGATATTAAAATTTTTTTTTTAATTGACCACTGTGAAGGTTTATTAAAGACCCACTATAAAAGATGCATAAGACCCTATGAAAATTTTAATGGTGTTCCAATGAGAAGGATAGAATATTCAACATTTTTCTTTGCTTTAATGGGATCATTTGCCGTACTTTTTATTTTAATACCTCTGGTAACAATGATATTATCCGAAGATCCTGGGGCAGTTGTAGCCAACCTTCAAGACAGTGAAGTGCTGGGATCAATATTCACAAGTGCATACTGTGCATTAATAGCAACCATAATAGCCCTTATATTTGGAATTCCACTTGCTTACACACTTGCAAGGAATGATTTTAAAGGCAAAGGATTTATAGAAGCCATAATAGACATACCCATTGTTATACCCCATACAGTGACAGGTATAGCTCTTTTAACAGTTTTTGCACCACATGGAATTCTTGGAATGCCCTTTGGAAAGATTGGAATAAGTTTTATTGATGCAATGCCTGGAATAATCGTTGCAATGCTATTTGTGAGTTCATCATTCATGATAAACTCCGCAAGGGAGGGATTTGAAAATGTTGATCCAAGACTCGAGAAGGTTGCAAGAACACTGGGTTCAGGAAACTTCAGAACCTTCTTTGGAATAACCATACCCCTTTCCCTTCGAAGCATCGTTGTTGGATCCATCATGACATGGGCAAGGGCAATAAGTGAATTTGGGGCCGTTATAATCCTGGCCTATTACCCAATGATCGCACCAACCCTCATTTACACCAGGTTCCTGAACTTCGGTTTGTCTTCATCAAAACCCATTGCAGTTCTACTGATACTCATCTGCATAATGGTTTTTGTAATTGTCAGGTTACTTATAAGTGGATGGAAATCATATGATAAGGATTAAAAAGTTATTTAAAGAGTGGAAGGAATTCAAACTGCATGATATAGATTTAGAAATAAATGAAAAGGAATATTTTGTAGTTTTAGGTCCATCAGGAGCAGGTAAAACTCTTTTACTTGAATTGATTGCAGGGATCTGGATTCCGGACTCTGGAAAAATATTTTTCAAAGGCAGTGATATCACGTTAACAGCCCCTGAAAAAAGGGGAATTGCACTTGTTTATCAGGATTACATGCTTTTTCCGCATAAGACTGTCTTTGAAAATGTTGTATTTGGACTGAAGCTGAGAAAGTACAGTGAGGAAGAGATATCTGAGAAGGCCGATGAACTCATGGAACTTTTAAAGATCAAGGACCTTTCAAACCGTTACCCCCGGACGCTGAGTGGTGGTGAAAAACAGAGGGTTGCAATTGCAAGGGCTCTCATATTGAAACCTCCAGTTTTACTTTTAGATGAACCACTAAGTGCCCTTGATAAAAACAAACAGAATGAACTCATAAAGGAACTCAAACGTATAAACAGGGAGTTCGGAATAACCATAATTCATGTTACCCATAACTTCGAGGAAGCCCTGATGCTTGCAGACAGGGTAGCTATAATGGACAGTGGAAGAATTTCACAAATTGGAACAACCCACGATATATTCAGAAAACCTGAGAATAAATTTGTTGCAGACTTCGTTGGAGTTGAAAATCTCCTGGAAGGAAGGGTTGAAGAAACAAATGGAGATATAACTGCCATTAAAACAGAACACTCCACCATATATTCTGTAACATCTAAAGTAGGTGATGTTTACATGAGCATACGCCCCGAGGACATCACCATCTCCCTTAAAAAAGTGGAAACCAGTGCCGTGAACATGCTGAAAGGCAGGGTAAAGGAAGTTGTTGACATGGGCACCTTGATAAGCTTGTTAATAGATACTGGAGATGTTTTCATGGTTTTAATGACAAGAAAATCCTTCATGGACATGGAAATAAACGTTGGCATGGAGGTCTGGATGAACTTCAAGGCTTCAGCAGTGCATGTTTTTTAGATCCTAAATCTTCAAGTGGATTTAATCCATCTAGATATGGGATACAGGATATTAATTACTCCTTTAAAAATTACTTTTTTAAAAGATCTGGCTTTATTATGGAACCAAATTAGGAGAGCTTATCTTCAAGGGAACACAGGCCTTTCTATCACCCATATCCATGACCTTCACCTTGATACCATAAACAGATTCCATGTTCTCCTCTGTTATCACCTCATCTGGAGTGCCCATGTCAATGAAGTTCTTTCCCTTCATTATTGCCACTTTGTTGGCTGATATGAAGGCGTGATCAGGGAAGTGGGAGGACATCACAACGGAAAGTCCATTCTTAGCCAATCTTTCTATTATGTTGAGTGTTCTTATCTGATTGCCAAAATCCAGGTGTGAGGTTGGTTCATCAAGAAGAAGAACATCCGGTTCCTGGGTCAGCACCCTTGCAATGAAGACCAGCTGCTGTTCACCCCCACTGATCTCGGTGTAGGGTTTGTCCCTCATGTGAAAGATGTTCAGGGACTTCAGGGAATCTTCAGCTATTTTTATATCCTTCTCAGTTGGTGAGGAGAAGATATCAAGGTGGGGTGCCCTTCCCATGAGCACAACGTCCAGTACTGTGAAGGGGAAGGTGGAGTTGTGCATCTGGGGTATGTAACCTATGTTTCTGGCTATCTCAGAGTTATTCATTGAGTAGATGTTCCTGCCGTTGAGAAGTACGGAGCCTGATTTCAGCTTCATGAGTCCGTTTAAACACTTGATCATGGTGGTTTTACCTGTACCGTTTGCCCCTAAAATACAGAACACATCCCCTTTTTTCAGGGAGAAGTTAATGTCCTCAAAGATGTTCTCCCCTCCATTGTAGGAGAAGGTTCCCCCTACCATTTCAAGTAAATGGTTCATGACCACACCTCCCTGCTCTTCATAAGGAGGTAAAGGAAGAATGGTGCACCTATGAGTGCTGTTAAAATTCCCAAAGGAATTTCAACTGTGACTAAGGTTCTGGCCACATCATCTATGAGAAGGAGGAAGAAAGCTCCAAGAACTATGCTTGCAGGTAGAAGTACCTTGTGATCAGGGCCAACTATCATTCTGGTTATGTGGGGTATTACAAGTCCAATCCATCCAATAATCCCGCATATACTGATTGATGATGCTGTTACCACAGTACAGCACACAATTATAAGTCCCTGCATTCTCCTGGTGTTTATTCCAAGGGTTTGGGCCTCTTCCTCACCCATGGAAATAACGTTTATCCTCCATCTTACCATTAAAAGGATTGCAGTTCCTATAACTATGGGAACACCCATTATAATAAGATCCTGATTGTTAACCGCTGCAAGGCTTCCCATGAGCCAGAAAACAATGGTCTGCAGCTGTCCATAGGGATCTGCAACGTACTTTATCAGGGAGAGGAGTGCAGAGAAGAGTGAAGCTATGGCAATACCGCAGAGCACCAGTGTCAGCATGGAAGTGCCCTTAAATGCCCTTGCAATGAAGTAGGTTAATCCAACAGCCACGAGCCCCCATGCGAAGGCTGATATCTGTGTCATGAACACGCTGGCTGAAAAGAGTATTGCAAGGGAGGCCCCGAACCCTGCACCCGCTGAAACACCTAGTTTATCCGGGGAAACCAGGGGGTTCTGGAAGAGTCCCTGGAAAGATGCACCTGCAATGGATAGAGCAGCCCCTATCATCATGGCAGCCACTATCCTTGGAAACCTTATCTGGAAGATGATGGTGTCCACTGCAGGGGGCAGTGTGAAGTTGATAAGACCCAACTTGGAGGCCACGGCCAGTACAACCTCATTCAGAGACAGGGGATATCTTCCAAAAAGAAATGAGAGGAAGAATAGAATGATCAGGGCAATTATCATTAGAAGTACTGCAGATACTTCATGTGATACTACCTTTTCCCTGATTTTCTCTTTGAACAAATTTTCACCCATATTAAAATCTTTTAAGTTTGATTCAATCCAGAAGAGCTCAGTATACTGGACACCTGCTCATCAGTCAAGTTGTAGTGGTAGAACTCTGAGTAGAACTCCTTTGTAAGACTGTTCAGGTCCAGGTCCTGGAACTTGTCAGGGTAGAGTACCTTGGCAGTCCATGGTATGCCCATAATTGTGTTGGCTCCAGGTGGTCCTTCAAACCAGTTGAATGGAGACTGTGGTGCCAGGTAAACCTGCCTGTTCTTAACAGCTGTTATGTTCTGCCACTGGGAGTTTGAATATACACCATTGTAGAAATCAGAACTGCTTGTGATGATAACGTCTGGGTTCCACTGAAGTATGAGTTCCATTGAAACTCCCATTCCACCCTTGGATACAGGGGCCTGTACAACGTTGGTTCCACCGCAGATGGTTATAAGCTGGGCCTGGGGTGAACCTGGGGCGTATGTTTTCAGTCCAGTTGAATCCTTTGCATAGTAAACCTTCTTCTTCTCATTCTCAGGTATGGTGGACACCGTGGTGTTGACCTGGTTCAGGACCTTTTTGTAGAAGGCCGTGAGATTGTCTGCTTTCCCAGTTTCTCCAGTGACCTTTCCAACGAAACTGATGGCTGAAACTATGTCTGTGAGGTTGTTGTCACCCTCAACATCCAGAACTGGAACTTCACCGAACTTCTCCTGTATCTCGTTGACATCATCCACCGTGCCTCCATGACCCACCAGTACTATGTCGGGGTTTGAGGAGAGTATGGATTCGTAGTTGGCATTTTTCTTACCCCCGCCCAGAACTGGAAGTTCAGTGTACCCCTGGGACATGTAAGTGTTCTGGTCTTCGGATCTCTGAGAGTCCCATCCAACCATCTTGTCAGGGGCCAGCATGTAGAGTAGGACTGTTGATGAAGCACTGAGGGAGTAGACCTTGTTGACTGTTGCCGGCATGTCAACACTCCTCCCCAGCATGTCTGTGAACTGGTCTCCTGAACTGGATCCATGTCCAGTGTAAGCCGTGGCCACTACAATCACACCAACAACAGCTAAAACTGCAATTATTATCAGTACAATTACTTTAGGATTTTTGATAGATTTCATAGATTTACAACCTGTTATTTTTGGTTAAAAGGATGAAGCTTCTTTTTATGAACTAAACTTTCTCTTACCTTTTATAAGCTAAATTTTATTATGCGATATGAGTTAATAAACGTGTTGAAATGGTTGATTTATGGGGTTAGCTTAATTTCATAATATCCCACCTACCTTTATGAGGATCTGTGTATTGTTTCGCTTGTTTATTGCTTCAAGGATTCATGTTTTGAAAATGTCAGGTTTTGATCTGACCAGATTTAGGTTTATACAATATGTATTAATAAACATATCGAAGGGATATTTTGGGAATTTTGGGTTTAAGGGAAAATTACAGGGATTTGAAACCTATTTACAGATTTAAAATGATTAAATAACATTAATATCAAAATTAATGTAAAATATGATATTAAATGTTTTTATAATAGTTTTAATTAGGTTATATCTAAAAAAAACATCTTTTAGGTTCCAATTTTATCCATAAAATCATCACATGAGTGTGCATTTTAACCAGTGCCACCTATTTTTAAAAACATTTAAAAACAACTTAAAAATCATTTATAACATATTTAAAATATTTAATACCCAATATAAGCCATTTTAACTCTTAATTTTAATTATAAATATTAATCTAAGGATTTACAACTTAAAATCCGTTTTTTTTTCATTGAAAAGGTATTAAATTATTATAACAAAGTATAAATATTAATAAGAAATAAACCAGCACTGTCGAATACAATGTGATCACACTTCGATGCAATAGAAAGAGGTGAAAAAATTATGGGAAAAATTAGAAAATCGAATATGGTGATTCCTATTGTTTTTATATGCTTAATTATGGCTACAATAGGATCCGCAACTGCGTACTCTTCAATATCTACGAATAAGAACGTCAATTTAGTTGTGGCAAATGATCTTGGAGCCAGATTTAATATTAATGGAGATAACACTTACAACTTCTTCAGTGCAAACCAAAATCCAGGGCAAGGTTTAAACGCACTACACATAGCTCCAGACAATACAACTTCATCTGGAAGTGTAACAAGCACTAATGCCCTTTCTGGTACTTTTTTTATGAGTGATACTGGTGGTCGTGGATGGGATGACGATGGAATACTCATGATCGCAGTAAACGGAAGTATGGACGACTTATCCAATTTATCAATCACAATAAATGCTTCAGGATATGTGTGGAATCCTGTTCCAACAGGTTCATACCCTGCATACAACAGCACCACTTATGTATCAACATTAAATGAAACATTTGACTCCTCTGATTTCAGTGGTGCCAACGGTTACATTTCAACATGGAAACCCTGCCCTACAGCAAATTATCCTCTTTACGAAGGTCAAGATGTGAGTCAAGATACTCAAAATGGTAACACATTCCACATAATCTTCGTTGACTGCAAAGCAGGAATCATAGGTACGGGAACACAATCATCTTCAACTTGGAGCGGTAAAACAGCCGTTAACAACGGCATGATTAATGTTACCTACGCAGTCAGTGGTCTTCCACAAAGTTCTCTACTCTCTTTCAATGATTACGCATTCTGCAACAGTTCCAACCAGGGCCAGGGCATAAGATGGACCAATTCAGTGAATACACCTGGAAACAATTCAGCATCCACCTCAGGATGGTACATTGCAAGTTGGTTCTAAAATACATTAAGTGCCTACAATGATATTAAAAATTGGAAGGGATAGAATAATCCCTTCAAACTATTTTTAGAGGATATCTCCTAAAAAAAGAAGGATATGCCCTATCCTTTAAGATTAAGTTTTATAAAATTATTCAATATTCTGATCATAACTAATACCTCACTGATCGATACGTATAAATATAAATCTCGATTATTAATAATCGTGGATCTTTATTACTTTATTCATTTTTTTGATCCACAAAAAATAAAAGATTGCAAAAGGAGGTAAAAATGAGAAGATATAACAAAATATCCCTGCTCATGATTTTCACCGTAATACTCTGCATCTCAGTATTGGGAACAGCAAGTGCAGCAGACACTGCAAACAGCAACACTGGACCTACTGTTACTGCTAATTTAACCAGCGGAACCTACAACACCTCACAGACCGTGGCTTTAACCACAAATGACAGCAGCGCAACAACCTACTACACAAACGACACAACAGATCCAAGAAACAGCGGCACAAGAATCACTTACACAACACCCATCACCATAAACACAACCACCACACTACGATACGCAGCAGAAGACCCCTCAGGAAACTGGAGCCCATTATACCTACAAAACTACGTAATTGGAAATGGAACACTAAAAAACAACACTGGCCAATCCAGTTACACAGGACCACAAACCAACACAACTTTCTGGACATACTCTACTGGAACCGGAATAGATGGTACCTCTGTTGTGGGATCAGATGGAACCATATACGTGGGGACCTTTGATGGTGAAAGTAAATCGGGTTGTCTATACGCATTCTACCCAAATGGAACACTAAAGTGGGTATATAACACATATGGTGGAATAAAAGGTAGTCCCTCTCTTGGAGCAGACGGAACCATATACGTGGGGAGTTATTGGGGTATTGTTTATGCAATAAACCCTGATGGAACACTAAACTGGTCTTATGACACTTACTTCCAAGATAATGGGAAATATAGAACAACACTATCAGATAGAACAATATATGGTTCACCAACAGTTGGAGCAGATGGAACCATATACATCGGAGCATATAACGGTGGAAAGTTGTATGCGATCAACCCTGATGGAACAACCAAATGGAAATGTAAAGCCAGCAATATTATGTATGGTTCCCCTGCTATCGGCTCAGATGGAACCATATACATCGGAGCCCTTGATTTTGTAGTTTATGCAATAAATCCTGATGGAACAATCAAATGGACACACAAAACAGGAGCTGCCATTTACGGCTCTCCAAGTATCGGTTCAGACGGTACCATATATGTATCAAGCCAAGATGGTAACCTTTATGCATTCAATCCGGATGGAACAATCAAATGGACCTTTGAGCATAGTGGTTACTGCGCCCCCAGTATCGGCAAAGATGGTACCATCTATTTAGAAAGTTGGAGTTGTATTTACGCTTTAAATCCTGATGGAACAATCAAATGGACTTACTCTGCAGAATGCGCTGGATATGGTCCAATAACAATTGGAGCAGATGGAACCATCTATTTTGGTTGCCTCTCATCCCTACAAGTTTACGGTGTTGATGAATCAGGATTTACTGATCTGTATGCATTAAACTCGAACGGAACGCTTAAATGGAGTTATCACGTGGGCGGCGTGATTGGTGGTATAACAGTTGGTCCAGATGGAAGTATTTATGTTGGAACTCGCGCCACCGAAAATTTCTACGCATTCAAGGATGTTCCAGTAGCTGGCTTCACCTCAAATACAACAGGTGATACACCATTAACTGTACACTTAACAGATAATAGTACCAATAATCCAACAAGTTGGAGTTGGGATTTTGGAGATGGAACAAGCAGCAATTCACAAAACCCCACACACACCTACACAAAAACAGGAACCTACAAAGTTACTCTAACTGTAACCAATCGCTACGGTAACAATACAAAGATAAGTTACATCACAGTTACAGACATCACACCACCAACAGTCAACGTAAGTCTTCAGGGTGGTAACTACTACAGCTCACAAAGTTTTACATTAAAGGCAAGTGAAACAGCCACAATCTATTACACAACTGACGGTAGCACTCCTACAACCAGCAGCACGAAGTACACAGGAAGAATAGGTTTTACAACGTCCAAAACCCTGAAGTTCTTTGCAGTGGATGCAACAGGCAATATATCACAGATCTACACGCAACGTTACAACATCTACAAACTAGTGAGCTACAAATACAAAGTCAGTGCCAAGTGGAAAAAAGTCTGGGCCAAAGTCAAATGGAAAAAAGTCCGAGGCAAATGGAGATACCACTGGGTAAAAGTCTGGAAATACAAAACAATAACCAAAACAGGCACAAAATGGGTAAAAACCTAAATTTTCCCCCATTTTTTATTTTTTTAAGATTAAAAGAAAATATCATTATTATCCTAAAGTACTACTAAAACTAATTTTTATAAGCTAAAAACTGTCCAATTCAACAGTTACTTTGTTTATTACTAATTTTAAAAATTCAAACCCCCTTCAAAAATCAAACCCCCCACGCATTCGATAGGTTTATATAATCATGTCGCATAATTTCAATTCGTGGATCATATTAATACTTTATTTTATTTTATCGATCCAGAAAAAACGAACAAAAAAATGGAGGTGAAAAAGGCAAATGAAAACCAAAATAACGATGTTATTAATGGTCATGTTTCTTGCAATCATACTTAGTGGGGTAGCCTCAGCAGCATACACAGGCGCAACTCCAACCAATTACACGATTTTCTCAAACGAAAGTCTCAATGCAAATGACATCACAACAGATAGTCAAGGAAACATCTACGTTACAGGATCAACTTCAAACGCAGCTTACACCATAACCAATGGAACTTACACAACAAACAGCAGCACAACAAACACCCTATCCAGCGGTGATGTTTACATAGCAAAATACAACTCAAATGGAACACTCATATTCTCCACAGTAATTGGAGGAACAGGAAGCGACTCAGGAAACGGAATCTCAGTTGACAAAAATGGAAACATCTACGTAACCGGAGCAACTAAGAGTACCGATCTCCCAGTAACAAACAACGCATATCAAAAAACCCTCAATGGAGGAGCAGATGCATTTGTATTTGAACTCAGCGCAGACGGAACCCAACTACTCTACTGCACATACCTAGGAGGAAGCTCCACCGATACCGTAGGAGCCAGAGTTGAATCAGGAACAAAAATCAAAGTTGACAGTACCGGGAACATCTACGTTCTAGGACAAACCAACAGTGCAGACTTCCCAACAACAACAGGAGCATACAAAACACGAATAGGAAGTAATAGTGGTACATACGGTGGAGATGCATTCATAACAAAATTCAATTCCAACTGGAATATGTTTTACAGCACACTCTTCGGAGGAAACACCTTAGATGACATCCCATATGGACTTGTAATCGACAACCAAAGTAACGTGTGGATAACAGGAAAAACCACAAGCACTGATCTGCCAGTAACAAACAACGCATGCCAAAAAACAATGGTATACACCAGTAGTTCAAATGCTTTTTTAAGTGAAATCAGTGCGGATGGAAGCACACTACTCTATTCCACATACTTTGGAGCAAAAGGTAATACATATGGATACGCAATCACAAAGGACAGTCAAGGAAATATTTACATCACAGGGCAAACTACAAAATACTCAGGATCATCTTCATATATCCCTGTAACAAGTGGAGCATACCAAACAACCCTAAACGGTGCAAGTGATGCTTATGTGGCCAAATTCAATGCCAGTGGAAGTTTACTTTGGTGTACATTCTTTGGAGGATCCGGTGCTGATGATGCACGTGCAATCACAGTTGATTCTCAGGGAAATGTTTACATCACAGGAAGAACCTCATCCACTATTCCATCAACGTATAATGCAATTCAAACAAGTTACATGGGCGGTACGTGGGATGCATTTATAGCTAAATTAAATGCAAATGGAACTGCATTACTCTATGCTTCTCTTCTTGGAACTAAAAGTAACGACTTTGGATATGGAGTTGTAGCTGATAACCTAAGCACTGCCTATGTAATAGGAACCTTTGCATTGACTAAAATCGCAACAGCACCAGATGTAACAGTTGATCAAACTGGAGGACTGTACAACACCATAAAGAACGTGACACTCACCGCAATCAACACAACCAACAGCACAGACACCATCTATTACACAACAGATGGTACAGACCCAAAAACAAGCAACACAAGAACACAGTACAATGGATCAATAACAATAAACAACACAACAACACTACGATACGCAGCAGTGGATAGTTTAGGAAACTGGAGTCCTGTTTACAATGAAACCTACACCATAGACACAACAGCACCAACAGCAACCTCAAACCCAATTGGTGGATTGTTCAACACCACACAAACAGTAACCCTAACAACTGACGACAACACAGCAACAACCTACTACACAACCGACGGTAGCAATCCAACCACAAGCAGTACAAGAACTGTCTACAATGGTCCGATAGCCATTAACGGTACAACCACGTTATTGTTTGCAGCAGTGGATGCAGCTGGTAATTGGAGTCCTGTTTACAAAGAGACCTATCAGATCAAGTCCGATGTCTACGTGAACATTACACCATCAAATTCCAACCCACAGGTGGGTGACACCGTAACCTACAAATTCAAACTAGGTAACAACGGACCAGGAATAGCCAAGAACGTAACATTCACATACACAATACCAGAAGGACTCGAATACGGAGGAGCAACCGTAGACCAGGGAACCGTAACCTACAACGCAACAACCAGAACACTAACCTGGAACCTAGGCGACGTAGCAGTCGGAGACCCCAACCTATGGCTACAACTCAAAGTACTAACCGCAGGCAACTACAACATACAACCAACAGTAACAGTAGCAGGATACAACCCTAACCTAGAAAGCCACATCAACACAATACAATTAAACATAGCCTCACCAGCAACCACAGACCCAGAAACAGTAAACGCAGCAACAACAACCAAAAAAATACCAATGCAAACCACAGGAATGCCAATAACAGCCTTAGTATCAGCACTGCTCATGATAGGAAGTGGATTAGCCATAAGCAGGAAAAAATAAATAATTTCACCCCTTTTATCTTTTTTTGAGGCATTGAATATTGAATTCTAATTTTCTGAAATTAAATCTTATAAACTCTTAAATTTCAAGTTTCAGAAAATAGGGGCTTGACTGGATTTATTAAAATTAATTTTTAATTTATACAATTAATCATACTTTATTGATAGGTATTTATTTGCACCTAATGATAATAAGAGATATAATAGACAGTTATGTGCATGAGTTATCCAACTATAATTCAAACTCTAAGGGCATGTAATTGTTTCACTAATCAGGGGTAAAATTGTGAAATCAATACGAATTATCAGTTTAATAGGATTATTATTGTTTTAATTATCCCATTTATAGGGGCAACATCCGCTACCAACGATACCAACAACACAACTGTAGATCAAGCAGTTTATAATGTTAATGGAAATTTGTTTGTTGATTTTAATCAAACCACAGCTAACGTTGGCGATACTGTTAGTATAACCGTAACTGCGATTAATAATGGCTTTTTTGATTGGTCTCCAGTAAAAGTATATGTTCCACTACCTGATGGATTACAATTCATGTCTTTTGTTGTACCCGATAAAACTTTACAAGAATACGATCCCACCACTGGAATATGGGATTTGAATACATTGAATCATGATGAAAGGGGCCATCAAAAATCGCTCATCATAACTGCAAAGGTACTGCCTGAAGCAGCTGGTAAGGAACTGGTTGCCACAGCAAAATTTGATAAACTCGTAATGGAAGGTTCCAATGTTCACATGGAAAATGAAACGCCCCCTGCAAAATCATCAATTCTAAAAGTATCTCCTCTTGCAAATGCCACATGCAGTGGTAGCGGCAATGGGACGTGCATTGGTTCTGGTAATTGTACGTGCATTTATAACCCGATTACAGTAAACGCCAACATTAAAAGTGGAACCTACAAAACACCACAAACAGTAACCCTCACGACCAACAATAGCACGGCCACAATCTACTACACAACTGACGGTAGCACTCCAACAACCAACAGCACGAAGTACACAGGAGCAATCAGCGTAATCACATCCAAAACCCTGAAATTCTTCGCACTGGACACTGAGGGTAACACATCACCGATATACACACAGCAATACAACATCTACAAGCTGGTGAGCTACAAATACAACGTCCAGGTCAAATGGAAAAAAGTCCGAGGCAAATGGAAATACCACTGGGTAAAAATCTGGAAATACAAAACAATAACCAAAACAGGCACAAAATGGCTAAAAACCTAAAAAACCACCCTTTTTTTTCTTTTTTTAAGATTAAGAGAAAATTCCACCATTATCTTAAAATTACTATTAAAACTATATTCTATAAACTAAAAACTGCCCAATTCAACACTATCTCTAATTTTAAAATTCAAACCCCCTCAACAATCCAAAACCCTACACATTCGATAGGTTTATATAAGCATATCGCATATTCCAATTCATGGATCACATTAATACATTATTTTATTTTATCGATCCAAAAAAAAACGAAACAAAAAAAATGGAGGTGAAAAAGTGAAAAAACATGCAATATCCATAGTAATTATATTTGCTGTAGCATTAGCCCTTTGTGGAAGTGCATCCGCAGATAGTGTAAGTGGAACTACCATTTCCACCCAATCGGACATGAACACAACGGATCTTCCGTCCAACAGGCACATATTCATCAACGTGTCCAATAACGAAGGAGTGAAATACAACAATGACAGTGCCTATTACGTTGGCCCTAACGGTACCTACTACATCTTAGCAGAGGGAGGGGGACTGAACCAGCTCCATGTCACTAACAGTACAGATAATGTTTACGGACAGGTGACTGTGATCAACGCGACCAGTACATCTTCATCAGGTGTTTTTTACGTAACCACCACTGGAGGTAGAGGATACAACGATGATATCATTCTTCTATTATCCGTGAAGGGACCTATATCTGATAATTTCTCCGTGACCATTATTTCAAGTGGTTACAACTGGACAGTTACAGGTGCCAAACCTACCACTATGAATTACGTAAACGGTGCAGTGAATGAGACTTTCACAAAGTCTGACTTCCAGTACGGGCCACAGATATACAAACCAGGTCCTGGAACATTAGGAACATGGTCTCTACCACTTTACTACGGTCAGAACACCAGCGATGCCTCAACAGCAGAATATCTTATGTTCATCGATCTATACGTTGGAAACATAAATGCAGCCCCTATAGATAACGGTGCTACGAAAGTTGAATACATCTTCAACAACCTGAACACAACAGCTTCATTCAACCCATACGCATGGACTGGTGGAGGGAAAGATGGCGAGGGAATCAGCTGGACAACACCTACCGCAGTTAATCTACCACGTACCGGTGCTGCTCCTACGGGTTACTCAGTTAACTACACTCCTGTGACTCCTGTTGCTGATTTCTCTGCAGACACTACATCTGGTTCAGCACCTTTAACCGTGAAGTTCACAGATACGAGTAGTAACTACCCAAC
>NZ_JAGGLN010000010.1 GCF_017874455.1 Methanobacterium aggregans
ACTCCTCACCAAGGTTGGAGAACGCTCAGTTAAGGATGAGAAGTTCAACATCAGGGCAGGACGTGGACCTGTGCAGGACGTTGAAATAAGGAAGGGAGGAGCACCAATAGTTTTCGGTGACATACCTGGAGTTATAGCCTTCATAGGCTGCACCAACTATCCTGAAGGCGGTATTGAAGTTGCAAAGATGGCAGAGGAATTCCTTGAGAGGAACTACATAGTGGTTACCACAGGATGCGGAGCCATGTCCATAGGGGAGTACAGGGACGAAGAGGGAAAAACACTCTACGAGAAGTACAGCGGAGACTTCGATGCCAAGGGACTGGTTAACCTGGGCTCATGTGTTTCAAACTCCCATGTTTCAGGGGCTGTGATAAAGATAGCCAACATATTCGCCAAAAAACCACTGGAGGGCAACTTCGAGGAAATTGCAGACTACATCCTGAACCGTGTTGGAGCCTGTGGAGTTGCATGGGGTGCATACTCCCAGAAAGCAGCTGCAATAGCATCTGGTGTGAACAGGTGGGGAGTACCTGCAGTTGTAGGACCCCAGGGATCCAAGTACAGGCGCCTGTACCTCGGAAGGCCTGATAAAAAGGAAACATGGAAGGTCAACGACTTAAGGAGAAACAAGGTCATGGATGGTGAACCGGCACCAGAACACCTTCTCTACGCTGCAGAGAACAGGGGTGAAGCAACTGTCATGGTTGCAAAACTGTGCCTGAGGCCAACCGACACTCCAAAGGGCAGGCAGATGAAGTTAACCCATTACATAGACCTCAGTAAGAAGTACTTTGGAAAGATACCCGATGATCTGGACCTCTTCATCAGAACAGAGAAGGACGTTCCAATAACCTACAAGAAGGACGTCATGAAGATACTGGAAGAAAAGGGATGGGAAGCAAGGGAAATACCACTGGAACCTTCCTTAATGGATTTTAAAGAGTAACAAGGTGATTTTTATGAGCAACGAGAGAGTAATTCCATGGCAGCCAACTGTGATAGCAGGACCTAAACAGGCACTTCTTGTAACACCGGAAACAGCCAAGATGATGATTAAAAAATCCAAAAGACCATTACTGGTCCTGGGCCCCCTTGTAAAGGAAGAACCTCTTATAAGCTATGCTGCAGACATTGCAGAGAAATGGAAACTCCCAGTGGTTTCCACTGCAGATGCTTACAAGGCATTCAATGACAAGGGAGTTGAAACCAAATCCTACGGCATAGTTGAGATCACCAACCTCCTCCAGGACCCTGACTGGAAGGGAGTTAAGGGTGAGGGACAGCACGACCTTGTGGTGTTCATGGGATGCATTTATTACATAGCTTCACAGGGCCTTTCAACCCTGAAGCACTTCGCACCCCACATCAAAACCCTGACACTCTGCAAGTTCTTCCATTCAAATGCAGATGCCTCCTTCCCAAACATGGATGATGAGGAATGGTTCAATTACCTTGAGAAGATGAAAAAAGATTGAAAGAAATGACTTTTTCATGAAAATTTCAATTGTAAATTAGTTGTTGGAGAATGGATTTCAATGAAACCATGATCTGAGATGTAATTCAATGAAATCATGGGTAGAGAATTCTGGATATTAAAAAAATTCTGGATAAAAAAGAATCTGTAAAAATAGAAACAACCATGTCAATTCATGCAGGAATATAAAAAAAAATTCATGATGAACCTACATAACAAATTTTAAACATTATTCAAAGGATCGAGGGGAAGGTTGAAATAGGATCAAAAACCCTTTTAAATTCTTTAAAAGTTTTAAAAATTATAAAAAATCATGAAAACTTTTTAAAACAGTTTTAATCGTAGATTTTAACTTCCTTTAAATATACAATCATTACATAGAGAAATCTCAGTGAATGGTTGGGAAAGATCCCAGTGAAGGGGTTAAAAACCCGTGTTTCAGTGAGGTTTGTCATCAATCAATGAATTATAAGTTGAAAAGGTTAACTTAAAACAGTTCTTAGGAAAGGGTTAACCTAAAACAGTTCTGAATGGTTGATGAGAGTTTCTCTGAAATGGTTGAAAGTTCTCTGAAATGGTTGATGAAAGTACAAGGATCATATGTCGAGTTATAAGATTAGATTGGAGGAATTCAATGTTTGAGGATATACCTGTTGATGTCAGTCCCATGTATGAGGGAGAAAGAATAAGGGCAGCGAACATGTTCTGTGAACTTGCAGGCCCAAAATCCATTGGAGCAGAACTTGTCCAAGTGGCAGAGGATGTTGAAGATGGAAGTGTAGAGGTCGTAGGTCCAAATATTGATGAGATGACAGAGGGGGAGGTCTATCCCCTTGGAATTCTCGCAGAGATAAGGGGTGAAAAACTTGAAAAGGAACTTGAAGGTGTTATTGAACGTAAGATGCATGAACTCTGCAACTACGTTAACGGATTCATGCACCTGAACCAGCGGGACCAGATATGGTGCCGTGTGAGTAAGGAGGCCCGTGACAAGGGCTTCAAACTGGAACACCTTGGAGAGGCAATTTCAGCCCTTTACAGAGAGGAATTCCCAATAATAGAGGCAATATCCATAAAGATATTCACAGATAAGGCAGAAGTGGAATCCTTCATAGAAATGGCAAGAAACCAGTATGAGGAAAGGGATGCCAGGTCCAGAGAACTCTCAGATGAGGATGTGGATGTGTTCTACGGCTGTGTCATGTGCCAGTCCTTTGCACCAACCCATGTCTGTGTTGTAACACCGGACAGAACAGCACTCTGCGGAGCCATAAACTGGTTCGACTGCAGAGCCGCAGCTAAAATGGACCCTGATGGGCCAATATTTGAGATTGAAAAGGGAGAAGTGCTTGATGAAATTAAGGGTGAATATGCAAATGTTAACGCTGCTGTGGCCGACAGATCACAGGGAACATTTGACAGGGTTTACCTCCACAGTGTCTTCGGATATCCCCACACATCATGCGGATGCTTTGAGGCAGTTGCCTTCTACATACCTGAACTCGATGGAATAGGCATAGTTGACCGTGACTTCAAGGGAGAAACACCCCTGGGAATTCCATTCTCAGCAATGGCAGGACAGTGCTCAGGTGGAAAACAGGTTGAAGGATTTGCAGGGCTCAGCCTTGAGTACATGCGATCCCCCAAGTTCCTCCAGGCAGATGGTGGCTTTGAAAGGATTATCTGGCTTCCAAAGGAGATAAAAGACTCCCTCACAGACTTCATACCCGAAGATCTCATGGGGAAGATCCCAACTGAGGAGGATGCAAGCAGTATCAAGGAAATACGAAGATTCCTCAGGGAACATGAACACCCCATCATAGAAAGGCTTAAAGAAGCCAAGGAAGCAGAAGAAGAAGTTACTGAAGAAGTTCCAGCGGTTGAAGAGGCAGGATTTACCCCGGCTGAAATGGAGGGCACACCAGTTGCCTACGCACCTGAACTCACACTACCAGCTTCAGGGGGAGTTAAAATAATCCTCAAAAACGCCAAGGTCTACGCTGAAAAGGTGATTATCAAGAAGAAATAGTTTTAAGACGTTTTCAGGTCATGCCCCTGTATAGATTTACCCAAAACCAGGTGCACGGCTTCTGAAGCGTTATTTAAAAACCTTTTTTATGATGGAATAAATGTAAGATGAAGCTACTGAAAAATGGAATTTTAAAAAAAAAATTTACATCGGAGATGTGTGTTTTGATAATAGCAGTGAGTGGAAAGGGAGGAACTGGTAAAACCATGGTTTCATCCCTTCTTATAAAAGCCCTTTCAAAGACTGGAAAGGATATTCTGGCAATAGATGCTGATCCTGATTCCAACCTTCCAGAGGCACTTGGAGTGGAAGTTGAAAAGACAGTTGGAGATGTGAGGGAAGATCTCAAGAAGGACACAGCAGCAAGGAAGATTCCAGAGGGAGTGAACAAGTGGGACATCCTCGACTACAAGATCATGGAATCAGTTGTTGAAACACCCAAATTTGACCTTCTGGTCATGGGAAGGCCTGAGGGAAGCGGATGCTACTGTGCAGTTAACAACATGCTCAGGAAGATCATAGAAACACTCTCCAGTAACTACGACATAATAGTCATTGACACAGAGGCAGGACTGGAACACCTGAGCCGAAGAACAACCCAGAACGTTGACACAATGCTGGTTGTTACAGACACCTCCAAAAGGGGAATGCTAACAGCCCAGAGAATAGGTGAACTTTCAAGGGAACTGGACATAAGCTTCAGGGAAATGTTCCTCATCCTCAACCGTGTTAAACTAGATCGAGAAAATGAAGTCATGAAAAAAGTTGATGAACTTGGAATAAAACTCATAGGACGAATCTACGAGGATGAAGAAATATCAAAATACGATATTGAGGGAACACCCCTCATAGATCTTCCAGATGATTCTAGTCCTGTTGTCACAGTTTCAAATATAGTATCTCAAATTTTAGATTCAAATTAAGGATGTGGGTTATATGGATAAAATGACACAGCTTCTTAAACTACTTGAAAATACAGACTCCATAGAAATAAATGAGTTCAGAATGGATTTTGAAGAACTGGAACTCCAGATCATGCCTGCGGTTGGGAAAATGGTTCAGAGCGTGACTCAAAAACAGGCAGCCGTTGCAGAGAGTATGGGAATAACACTGCCCCCAGCAGAACCCTTCGCACCACCTGTACACGACTATCCAGGTGAAGTGGCAGAGGTGCAGCTTGGAATGGGAACAAGAAAACCAGTGTTCCTCGGGGGACAGAAGGCCCTTTACAGGTTTGAACATCCTCAGCCAAACCCTCCAGTTGTAACCTTTGATGTTTTCGACATACCCATGCCAGGACTTCCAAAACCAATAAGGGAACACTTCCAGGATGTTATGGAAAGCCCTGGAGAATGGGCTAAAAAGGCGGTTAAGGAATACGGGGCCAACATGGTCACAATGCACCTTATAGGAACCGGTCCAAAGGTCATGGACAAAACACCAAGGCAGGCAGCAGAAGCTGTGGAGGAGGTTCTTCAGGCAGTTAAGGTGCCCCTGGTGATAGGTGGATCAGGAGACCCTAAAAAGGACCCCATAGTTCTTGAAGCAGCAGCTGCAGCAGCAGAGGGGGAAAGATGCCTCCTTGCATCTGCAAACCTTGACCTTGACTACAAGAAGGTTGCAAAGGCAGCCCTTGACTACAACCATGCAGTTCTATCATGGGCAATAACAGACATAAACATGCAGAAAACCCTTAACAAGTACCTGATGAAGGAGGGACTGACCCAGACAGACATAGTCATGGACCCAACAACCTGTGCACTGGGTTACGGTATTGAGTTTTCAATAGATGTTATAACCAGAACCAGACTCGCAGCACTCAAGGGAGACACAGACCTTCAGATGCCAATGTCCTCAGGTACAACCAATGCATGGGGTTCACGTGAAGCATGGATGAAAAAGGATGAATGGGGACCAACAGCTTACCGTGGACCAATATGGGAGATAGTAACAGGTTTAACAATGATGCTCTGCGGTGTTGACATATTCATGATGCTCCACCCATCATCCGTTCAGATGTTGAAGGAGATAGGAAACACCTTCACAGAGGAGTACATGACAACAGATGTGCCTGACATTTCAGGATGGATAACAGAACTTGAATAGATTAAATAGGCTGAATAAAGGATTTATTGATGAATTGATATAAATTTAGTAAGGAGGTTTATGAATTGCAAGTTACTGCAATGGATATTTACAGACTACTTCCCAAGACCAACTGCGCAAAATGCGGTGAAGCATCATGCATGGCATTCGCCACAAAACTCTCTGAAAAAGAGACAGACCTGGAATTATGCACCCAGATGGCTGCAAACGAACTTGAAAAACTTGAAAATTTACTAGCTCCAGCTGTTAGGGAAATAACATTTGGTAAAGGAGCTAAAACCGTAACCCTTGGTGGGGATGAAGTTCTATACAGATACGAACTCACCTACTACAACCCAACACCAATAGTCATTGATGTTGCAGATAACATGGATGAAACTGCCTTTGACGCCAGGGTTAAAACAATAGAGGAAACTGAATTTGAAAGAACAGGTGAAGTTCTCACCTTAAATGCAATAGCACTGAGAAATGCATCTGAAGACAAGGAAACATTTGCAAAGGCAGCTGCAAAACTCAAAAACTCCAAGTTCCCATTGGTACTGTGCTCCCTAGACCCTGAGGCAATGAAAGCAGCCCTTGAAGAGGTTGGGGATGAAAGACCACTCATCTACGCAGCAACAGAGAACAACATCGAGGAAATGGCAGCCCTGGCAATTGAGTACAACTGTCCAGTAACCCTGTTTGTGCCCAACGAACTTGAGAAGATGAAGGAACTCTCAAGAACCCTCAGGGCAAAGGGAATCAAGGACATAGTTCTGGACCCTGGAACCTTCGTTGGGGAAGGTATAGGGGACACCCTTGACAACTTCGTCATGATCAGGAGACTGGCAATAACTGAGAAGGATGAAGACTTCAGATTCCCAATCATGGGAATTCCAGCTGTAACATGGCTCTTTGAGGAGGATGAAGTTGAGGGTGGAATCAAGGAGGCAACCATATCAGCAACCCTCATGAACAAGTATGCAGACATCATGATAATCCACGGAACAAACATATGGGAACTCATACCAGTTCTGACCCTGAGGCAGAGTGTTTACACAGATCCAAGGAAACCACAGGCAGTGGACCCTGGAGTCTACGCCTTCGGTGATGTGGATGAAAACTCACCAGTGCTCATGACAACCAACTTCGCATTAACCTACTACACAGTGGAGGGAGACCTGAAATCTGGAAAAGCCACATGCTACCTGCTGGTTCTTGACACTGAAGGAAGAGCTGTGGATGTTTCACTTGCAGGCGGACAGTTAAACGGTGGATCCGTTGCAGAGCTAATTAAGGATTCAGGAATAGAGGACAAGGTCAAAACAAGGAAGCTCATAATACCAGGACTTGCAGCTCCAGTGAGCGGTGAAATAGAGGATGAAAGCGGATGGGAAGTTCAGGTAGGTCCAAGGGATTCATCAGCAATTGCAGATCTGCTCCTGAAACTCAAGGGTGAAGCTTAAAAAGGTGATCATAGGGGATCCTAACCCTCAACATTTTTTTTATAATGAAACTGCATTAAATGAGGGTACTTCCCATGAAGCTGCAGTGAAGAACTATGATACCTCATGAGCTGCAGTGAAGATGAGCCCAATAACTCATGAAGCTGCAGTGAATAGCCTGATACATCATGAAACTTGAAAATGAGATCCTTTCCTGAAATGTTAAAAATAATCTTAATATCACTAAAGTGAAGCTGAGGATAAGGATAATAATCCCATTAAGCTTAAAAATAATCCCATGAAACTGTACTTAAAAATTAATTAATACCTAAGATTACACTTAAAAAAAAATGAAGTTGTATTTAATGAATTTAATAAAAAGGTGAAGCAATGAAGACTTTGATGGTTGTAGACCCACGAATGTGCACAGAATGCAAGGACTGTATCACAGCATGCCGTAAGGAACATGGAGTGGCCAGGGCAAAGAAAACAAGCACGGTACCAGTTTTCTGTCTGCACTGCCACCCTGATAAAGCCCCATGCAGACGTATATGTCCAACGAACGCAATAAAAGAAAAGGACGGTACACTGATCATTGATGAGGAGGCATGCATACTCTGCAAGCTCTGCATGGTAGCCTGTCCCGTCGGAATGGTTGTTGTGGATGATGAGAAAAAATCTGCACAAAAATGCACACTCTGCATGGAAACAGACAACATACTCCCTGCATGTGTTGAAGCCTGCAAGGACAACGTCCTGAAAATATTCTCAATCGAGGACCTTGAAGACCTTAAAAAGGACATTTCATATGCCGAGATCATTGAAGAAGCAATGAAAGCATATAATGACAGGATCAAGTAAATAAAAAGTTGGATACATGGATTTAAAAATGGTGGATACATGGATTGGGGGAATATTCCCTTTTTATCTTCATTCATCCAACCCCAATTTAAAACAACTTTTTTTTTTATCCTTCAAAAATTTTAATTTTTCAATGCAATGGTAACTCATTCAATGGTAACTCTTTTTTAAGTTTAAGAATGATCTTATCCCCCTTAATTTTAACTCCCTCATTTTTCAGGATTTCCCTCTTCATTTTAACCCCTCCACTGTAATTTCCAATACTTCCATCAGACTTCACAACCCTGTGGCAGGGTATTATGATGGGGAAGGGATTTTTACCGATTGCAGTACCAACAGCCCTGTAACCCTGAGTTTTGAGGGATTCTGAAATCTTCTTGTAGGTTGTAACCTCTCCATGGGGTATCTTTGAAACTTCCAGCAACACACTTCTTTCAAAGGAAGATTTAACAGGTGAAGGTTCAGATATTTGATCTTGGTTTTCAAATGTCTGATCTTGGTTTTCAAATGTCTGGTCTTCATGTTTTGACTCATCAAACTCAGAATCATCAAGACCAAGGTCCAGGCGGTTCAGATTGAATTCAACCTTCTCCCCATGGTAAGCATCTGAAACAGTTTTTGCAGTGTCCACGTATTTATCTGTGAGTTCAAAATTGGGATAATCCTTTGAAATTTCTGCAAGCACCTCCTCCTCAGTCTCTCCTGGAAGTGGGATCCTCACGATCTTACCCCTACCTGAAACCCCAACTGCAAAGTGAAGCCTGCCAGATCTGTATGTGGAAACTTCAATGGAATTTTCATGTCTTTTTACCATTTCAACCCCTTTCAATTCAATGTTTTTCTTTAGTGATATTAAAATTATTTTTAAAATTTAAAGAGTTTTAACTCTTCTTTTCTAGTTTTAAAATGGATTCAGTTGCATGAACAGGTTCTGCAGGGGAATTAATTTTTACTTTTCACCAGGGGTTGCATGAAGTCCTGCAACCCTTCACAGAATCCATCCATTATCTGCAAAAACCCCCTCTCCATTCAGGGGGATGGTGGGGTGCACCATCAATTGGATGTGCAGATCCTTAAAATTCTGAGGGCTTTTAAAGAAAAAGAGTAAAGTTTCATGTTTTATGTATCTGGAAGCTCTCGAGTATGAGGTCCATGTCCTCCTCAAGGAGGTCGAAGATTTCAGGTTCCCCTGCAAACCACAGGTAGTAGAGAACATCTTTCTTCTTGAATGCACAGATGAGTATACGGGTCATTGATAATCCGTGTGGATTTTCACCCATCAGGAGGTAAGCATCCATATCCCTGACTTTGAATGACAGCTTCGACAGTATCGCACTGTTCTGGATGAGAAAAACATTCCTCAGTATCTCTGCAAACTCGGTGGCTGTGATATCACCCATGTTCCTGTGTTTGTTAATGGAAAAGGTCACTGCACTGTTTGCACAGTTTCCCTTTATTATCTTCTTCTCATCGAAGTTTTCCATGACCTCCCAGCTAGCAGGGTAGTCAAATGAAATTTCACCGTTATCATAATGAACTATCCAGAATGCTTTTCCAGCAGATCTAATTCTTTCAAGAGCATCCTCTGCCCTGAGCCTTACGTAAATATTTTTATCCTCAATGGCCTTTATCAGGGGCTTTACAGCCCTTTCATCCCCTATCTTTCCCAGGGCTTCAGCAGCCTTACCCCTGATGTACTTGTTCCGATCCTTCTTCCTACTGCCATTCAGAGCATATACGAGGGGCATGACTGCTCTTTCATCTCCCAGGTTTCCCAGGGCTTCAGCTGCCCTTCCGCGTATGTGCCATTCCCCATTTTTGAAGACCTTTATAAGGGGCTCTACAGATGCTTCACCAATATTTACAAGGGCCACTATTGCCTTCCAGCTTACATCTGCATCGTTGTCATTGAGAACCTTCAGAAGGTGGGGTATGGCCCTTTCCTCTCCAATGTTTCCAAGTGCAATGGCAGCGTACTTCCTGACGTGCCAGTCATCATCATACAGCACCTCCACAAGGGCTTCAAAGGCTGTTTCATCAGACATGTTTCCAAGGGCGTGGGCTGCATGGCCACGAACAGTCCATTTATCATCTTTAAGAGCTTCTGTTAATGCATTTACTGCAGACACGTCCCCTATTTTTCCCAGTGCCCTTGCAGATTTCCAGCGCACATCCTCATCTTCATCCATGATCAGGGAATGTATGAGGGGTTGAACAGCTCTCACATCACCTATATTTCCCAGGGCCTCTGCTGAATTTTCCCTCACAGCAGTTAAAACAGGGTAATCATCCTGCCAACTTTCATATTTAAGGGCTTCAATCAGTCCTTCAACTGCACCTTCATCGCCTACACGTTTGAGTGCTATGGAAGCCTCCTTTCGAATGAGAGGATCCTCATCTTTAAGGGCATAAACTAAACCTTCAATATCTCCGGTTTCTTCCATATACTCAATATCTGGTTCATAATCATCATATGAGTTCATAATCCTGGCTCCCTTTCAGCTCCTTAAATATATGAAAAGCATATCAATAATATTAACTGTTTTATTTTTAATTAACTTTACTGATTTAAACCACTGGCCCATACTCATGAAGCACTCCCTTAAAATTTAAGTCATCACAGTTTAAAACCTGAAATTTCCATTCAAATACCTTTTCTAACTAAA
Source organism: Methanobacterium aggregans (assembly GCF_017874455.1). Classification (NCBI taxonomy): domain Archaea; kingdom Methanobacteriati; phylum Methanobacteriota; class Methanobacteria; order Methanobacteriales; family Methanobacteriaceae; genus Methanobacterium; species Methanobacterium aggregans. Next base: position 10,564 of record NZ_JAGGLN010000010.1, read on the forward strand.
TACTTTTAAATAAATACTTTAAAGTGATTATAATCCTTTTTTTAAGGTTTCCATGGTCTTTTTAAGGTTACACTGTTGGAATTCAAAGAATTTCCTTCAAAACTTTTAAAAGATTCGGATGTTTTCCCATGAACTTCAGTGCTGCCAGCTTTGATATTGCCTCGAAATCCTGGGTTTCAAGAAACTCCACAATGATGTTGATGTCTTTATCTGTGAGTTTGTCCAGTATTCTCCTGTACTTCAGGGATGTTTCAAGATTACCCCCAATCTTTTCACTCCAAATGTCCTCATATTTTTTCAGAAACTTTGAAGATGAATCCCCGACTTCAACTGCTTCAGCTGCAACCTCTCCAGCCATCCTTCCACAGGCAGCTGCCAGGTGAATGCCACCACCGGTTATTGGGTCAACCTGTCCTGCTGCATCTCCAACAACCATCAAACCATCTGTAAATGTTTTTGAAACAACTCCTGAAAGTGGAACTCCTCCAACCTTCAGTTCAACTGGTGTTGCACTGAACTGTGACATGAATTTTTGAAGGTAGCTGTAGGCTGTTTTATTTGAACCCCTTATCCCAAGACCTACATTTGCACGGTGTTTGCCCTTTGGAAATATCCAAGCATAACCTCCAGGGGCTATTTCCTCTCCGAAATAAAACTTCAACCAGTTAGGTGGGGTGTTAAGACCAACAACTTCGTACTGGGCACATGAATAGATGTCTCCAGGCAGCTTGGTGGTGTTCAAACCTGCCATCTTTGCCACCCTGGATTCAACACCATCTGCAGCTATGACAAGATCAGCTTCGATCTCCACACTTTTCCCCATATGCTCTGCAACAACTCCACAGACCTTACCGTCACGTATAATCAGATCCTTAACTGTTGTTTTCATCATAATGTCTGTTCCGGATTTGGCTGATTCCACTGCAAGGTCTTTGTCGAAGATCTTCCTCTCAAGGATGTAACCTTTACTGTTTTCACCAGCAATCTGGAATTTTCTACCATCAGGGGCGTGCACATCGGCACCATCTATTTTGGATGCTACGAACCTTTTTGATGGTTTCATTTCAAGGGTTTCAAAGGTTGCAGGTGTTGTTCCCTCGGCACATTGAACAGGGGTTCCTATTTCCTGCCTTTTTTCTATCATGAGAACATCCGCACCTCCCCTGGATGCAAAGAGAGATGAAACAGAGCCAGCTATACGTCCTCCAACAACCACAACATCGTACTTCATTTTACTCATTTTAACGCCCCTCCAGTGTGATGATGGCTCCCAGTGGACAGACTTCAGAGCAGTTGCCACACTCTGCACACCCTCCATTCACAGCTATTCCATTCTCACCAAGTTCCAGGAGATTTGATGGGCAAACCACAACACAAGCACCACAAAGTCCACATTTTCTATGAATAAATTCCATTTAAACACCTTGATTAATTTTTGGTCATATTAATGGCCAAATCTTTTTAATCCCCATAATATTAACTCAAACTCTTCAACAGCTTCAGTTGAATGAGTTTAATGATCCTACATTTTATATATGGTTGTTTCCAAACATTATCTATAGCATCATTTAATTTAAATAATTTAATTTAAATAATTTGAAACAGATCCCTGCACTTCAACTCAGGTAGATTTTCCAAAAAGAGAGTTCAGGCGTTAATTTCAGGATTTAATCCCTGGCATCATGTTCTGATACCTATATTTTTTGATGTTAATGTCCCAAATGCATTTGAATCTTTCAAATTCATGGCTGGATAAAAATTCAATCAAACCGTTAACTTAATATATGATATTAACCAATTTCGATGTATGCGTCATATGCAGGGGTGCCCGAGCGGCCAAAGGGGGTGGACTTAAGATCCTCTGGCGTAGGCCTTCGTGGGTTCGAATCCCATCCCCTGCACTTGAATTATAATTGTTCATGATTTGATATCTAATTTTATAATTAATTAGATAGATTGTAATTGTGTTAAGTGAATTAATCCAAAATTATAAGCTGTATCAGTTCAAAATAATGATTTACATTGTGAAATCTCAAAGGCCTTAGTGGCTCAGCCGGTAGAGCGATACCTTGGTAAGGTATAGGTCGGGGGTTCGAATCCCCCCTAAGGCTTTTAATTATTCTAACTTTTAACTACTTTATTTCAAAGCTTCGATTTTTAATTTTCAGTTAACCCCACTACCTTTTAAGGGTGTTCAATTGGACTGTTTCCTTTTAATGCCAGTTCCTAAGGAAACTATGACATTTTTCAAGAAATAATTTATACCATGTTCAACCAATTGATTCAGATGCTGAATAATGACCAATCAAACTATTAATACCATTAAAACTTATTTAAAATATTGCTGATTAAATCTTAACTAAAACCTAATCAAACATGAATAATCTATGGTTGATTAAAAACAGGATTCTGAGCACATGGTCTGTTAAATCAGATGTTGAGCACAAGGTCTGTTTAAAGCAGATGCTTTGTTTGAAATAATATTCTAAGTACATGGTTGTTTAAAACAGGATTCTGAGCACATGCTTTGTTTGAAATAAGATTTTGAGCACATATTCAGAGTGAAAATTGAATTTCAGGTGGTATCATGCAGAAGAAGATAATCCAAATATCAGATATACATTTTGGTGAGAAAACATTCTCCCATGACCTTAAACATAACCTTTTAAAGCAGATAAATGACGAAAATCCTGATCTCATAGTTGTTTCAGGAGACCTTACAACTGAAGGATACGTACATGAATATGAAGATGCAGCAACCTTCGTTGATGAGCTGAGGGATGTTACTGAAGCCCATATAATTCCTGGAAACCATGATGCCCGGAACGTGGGGTTGATGCATTTTGAAAAACTCATAGGTGAAAGGAAATTCCTGCATCTGGATAAAAAGGGAGGATTTGCAATATTAGGCCTGGATTCTTCTGAGCCTGATATAAACGATGGTCAGATAGGCTTTGACCAGCTTGAATGGTTGAAAACTGAACTTGACAAGATACCAAGCGACATGTGCAAGATAGTCACCTTCCACCACCACCTGCTGCCAATCCCCCAAACAGGACGTGAAAGAAACATTCTACTGGACTCTGGTGACCTTTTAAGGGTTTTTGCAGACTACGGTGTTGATTTCATACTCAACGGCCACAAGCACGTTCCAAACGTGTGGATGATCGAGAAAATGGTGACCCTGAACTCTGGAACAGCAACAACCCGGAAGCTACGTGGTCAAACCTACCCCTCCTACAACGAACTTCTCATCAACGATGAGGGAATACATGTGAACCTCGTAAACACAGCCACAGGATATAAAAGGGAGCTTGCAGAGTACTCAGTTAAGGTTGAGGGTGATGAGTACATGATCTGTTCCTACACTCACAACTCATTCTACAGGCCTTAAATCATTTCATAATGCCTTAAAAATTTTATTCCCCCTATTTTTTCAGATTTTATTTTAAAACCATCTACTGCAGTTCGTTCTAAAGTTAGAATACCTTTAAAAGCTGATAACCTTAACTTAAGAATGAATTGGGTTTAGGGGATAATCAGGGTTTTAATAATTCCCATTTTTTAGGGAGTAATTCTGGTTCAGGGGAATTTTAATAGGTATTTAGCATGGGGTACAGACCCAAATATTTCTGTTCATTACATGAAACTAAGTCCCCTAAAAACCAAGTTAATATAGTATGGTTACCTAAAGAAAATACTTGAAATTCAAGAAAAAGAAGATCAACAAAAAAAATAAAAAAAGAACTATAAAGAGAAGAATTAGAAAAAGAACATCTTAAAAACTATTTTACCAAAAAATATACTTTTAAGATGATTAATTGATATTAAAAAGTATAAAATATGCTTTTTTTTGAAGTGATAATATGACAAAAACTTTGGATATAGTGATGGCAGGTGTTATATCTGGTCTGGTTGCATACACAACCACACAGCTGGGAATAGGAGGTACAATTATAGGTGCTGTTCTAGGTTCCATGCTCTACCAGTTAATGTCCCATCTATTTAAAGAACCTCTTGAAGGGGTTGAAACTCGATCCGTGGAGAAAAAAATCGTTTACATATTTCCATTAATCGTTATACTCCTGGTTGAATTGGTGTACATGCTTTCAACCATATCTGCAAGGGAGCAGCATATATTTTACATGCTTGAGAACTTGGCAGGAGGGAACCTGTTCAGGTCAATTGGATTCGGACTTTTAATAATGGGAATATACCCATTAATACAACCCAAAGACATAAAGAAGAAATACGGATATATTATAATTGCAGTGGCTTTGATAAAACTCTGGAACGGATTTTCCGATCTGAACACTCCAATAACAGATCTCTACTCCCTGCTCTACTCAGAAATGGGAATACTCATATCCCTAATGGTCATTCTGGCACTTTTATATGTTATACTGGCCATAACAAAGGAATCAATTGGAATAGTACATAAAACTGAAAAAGAAAAGGAAATAGGAAGGTATAATGAACAGCAAGGCAAACAGCACCCTTAAAGCGGTACTCGATGTGATACTTCATGAAAACCCTGCCACCCAGGATGAAATCGCTGAAAAACTTGGATTATCACGGAGGTACGTTACAAAACTACTCCAGCCAATGGTGAAACGTGGGGTTGTAAGAAGGGCCTACATACTGGATCTCAAGAAGTTCGATGAATTCTCAGAGATGTTCCAGGAGAAAAGTTCAAGGGAACATGCAGGCAGCTACCTCATAAAGGAGATGCTCAGTAACATGGCGGAACATGTCTCCAAACAGTTCGACATGTCCTTTGAATCCTTTGAGATCTACGACAAGGAACTTGCAAACAAGGCCCTTGAAATGGATTACATTTCAAACAACATGCACGAAAAGGTGCGTTCATCAGTTGACACGGTTATATCCATCAATCCCTACTCTGAGTTCAGCAAAACCATGGTGTTCAGTGAAGTGGCCTACGACCTTGAAAGAATAGCAGACCACACCTGTCACATTGCAAACTTCGTTGTAAATGGCTGCTACGAAGTTGAAGGTGAAATGGTGGACATATTAAGGGCAATGTTCAAAACTTCCAAGAAAATGCTGGAATATTCAATGAAAGCTTTCTTAAATGAAGAATTAGACCTTAAAGACAAGGTTATGGATTACGAGGAAAAAATACACGACCTTCAGAAGAAGGCCCTTAACAAGATGGCCATTCTAATGGCTGAGGATGACATAGTGGACAAGGACCGTTCAACCTATTATCTATCCTTATCCAAGGTTGTTAAAGCATTTGAAAGGATTGGGGATATTTCAGTTGAAATAGTGGATGCTTCAGGAGAATTTTACAGGAACATTCCACGTACAACAACACCAGAACATTTCAGAAGACTGGCCAGGTAAGACCATGGTGGCATGGATTAACCTTGCCCGTGAAAATTCTTGAAATATTTTCCCTTTTTTTGTGAAGATCCATTATTTTTTTCATGAAGATGTTGCTTAAAGTGAAATAAAAATCAGCTTTGAGGTATCATTCATTGGGATAAAAAAATAGGAGAATGGATAAAAATTTATTAAACTCCTTCATCAACCCTTTTTATCCTTCTCCATCATTTCCCTTATTTTCCTCTCTTCCCAGTCCTCACTCAGAATGCCCCTTTTCACGAACACACTGACTCCGTGCATTAAAAGTCCAATACCCCAGAATATGCTCACCCAGTAGAACCACCAGCTTCCAGGGGTTGTAACAATGTTTACAATTGCAAGAACTGTGTTGACTATGATGTAAGCTGTTAAGTGGTTGTAGAAGTCTCTCAGCTCCCCAACCCTTTGCTTTGCCCGTTCGTACCTTTCAGTTTCATCCATCATTTGAGATCACCTCAACAGTAAAAGGGATTTTAATTCTTACTATATAATTTGTATTCCAATTTTTAATAAAGTTGTTACATGGAGATCCTTGTTGAAGTACCAACTTTTTAGATGGGACCTTAAAAGAAAAATTAGGGATTTTGGACACCTTTTTAAATAAAAAATGCTTTTTAAGGAATTTTTTTAAGTTGATCCTAATATTAAACTGTAGTTTGAGTGAAGCCATATCAAAAATAGTTCATATTAACGTATCAAGTTCTGTGATCTTCCGGAAGGGTTCTTCACTGGACATTTCCTCATGGACATGGGCAAGTAAACCTGGTAACCTTCCTATTGCAAAGATCCCACATCCAAACCTCCAGTTAAATCCCAGATCAGAGAGTATTGCTGCATTTGCACCGTCTATATTCATTTTAATACCCTTCCAGCTTTCTAGGAGTTTCTCGAGTTCAACTGCAAGTTCAACATGTTTCCCACTGCAACCATACTCCTTGGCAAGTTTTAAGAGTTTTATTGCCCGGGGATCTTCTGAGTGGTAGCGGTGCCCGAATCCAGGTACTTTCTGTCCCTGGTTTTTGAGCTCTTCAACCATGAACCTGGCAGTTTCAGATGCAGATCTTCCGCAGCCCTCCCTTACTTTAACTCCTTCTTGAAGATTTTTCATGGCCTTCTCTATTGCACCGGCATGATTTTTTCCAAAGGCGAGTAACCCTCCTGCAAGACATGCATTGACAGGAGATCCTGCTGATGCCATGAGCCGTGCAGCCTGTGTACTTGGGGGTGTGATCCCGTGGTCGCAGAAGGACACGAGAACAGCTTCAAGCATCTTATTATGGTTATCAGATGGAATATCTCCCTTTATTAAGAGGTAAACCATCTCTGAGAAGGATATATTACCGATCAAATCTTCCTGCAGACAGTCCCTTGTTGTTAACCTGTTTGGTTCAACCTTGGTTATTGAGGTTCTCCAGTGTGCCTGCCTGGGTTTGAACATTTCCTCCAACACTTTTTCAGTTATCATGATGTTTTCTGTAGGTGGATAAATATTTAAATTTTTGCTTTTAGTCCACAGAATAGCACTAAATGTGATCTTTCATTGCTCGGCACTGAAAATAGCCTTCTAAGGCCCAGTTCAATTCACTTATTGTGTTATTTAATGCACAAAGAGTAATCTTTATAAGTGGTGAGATTAAGGGTAGAAATGAGGTCGGTAAAAATGGACTTGAAATATATCATTGGAATAGTAGTAGCGGTAATCATACTAGTCGGGGCTTACATGGCTTTAGGCGGAAGCGGAGAACAAAAAATAACGATAGCAGGTTCAACATCAGTTCAACCTGTGGCAGAAAAATTAGCAGCAGCATACATGAAGGAACACCCAAACGTTAAGATAAATGTTCAGGGCGGAGGTTCTGGTGTGGGTATAAAAAATGCTGCACAAGGTGTTGTAAATATAGGTACAAGTTCAAAGGAACTATCATCCAATGAATCAGCAGGATTAAAACAGTACACAATTGGAAAGGATGGTATAGTTGTTGCTGTTAACACAGAGAACAGTGTAAGTGGTCTGACAAAGGACGAGCTCAAATCAATCTTTTCAGGTAACACAACCAACTGGAATGAGGTTGGAGGTTCAAGTGCCACAATAAACGTCATAACCCGAGAAGATGGTTCAGGTACAAGGAAAGCCTTTGAAGAAATTGTTATGGGCAAGACCACCAAGATAAAATCCAGTGCAATAGTTCAGAGCTCAACAGAAGCAGTAAAACAAACAATCAAAGGAGATCCAAATGCAGTAGGTTTCATATCCCTTGCAAACCTTGATTCAAGTGTTAAAGCCCTGAAGGTTAATGGAGTTTCTCCATCAGAGGCAACAGTTGCAGATGGTTCTTACCAGCTTCAGAGACCCTTCATATTCCTAACCAAGGGCGAACCAACAGGCACAGTTAAAGAATTCATTGACTGGGTCATGGGACCTGAAGGTCAGGCAATAGTAAAGGCAGAGAAGGTTGTACCAGCAAGTTCCTAAAAAAAAGAGTGTTGAGTTGGTTTTAAACCCACTCAAAACCATTTATTTTATTTAAATAGGTGGAATATAGGATTTAGCAGGTTAAAAATTCAAGGATGATCTTTCGGGGTTCATCACCATATTTTTAAATACTCAAATGTAAGAGAGTATTTATAAGGTGATGATATGGACTCGAAATACATAATTCTTATAGTAGCTGTTCTAGTTATAGGCAGTGCTTATATGATGTTTACACCAAAAACTCATTATGAAACCCTACAAATTGCAGGTTCAACTTCTGTTCAGCCGGTTGCAGAGAAATTGGCACAGGCTTACATGAAGGAACATCCAAACGTTCGTATAAATGTTCAGGGTGGAGGTTCAGGCCTTGGAATAAGGACAACTGAACAGGGAATAGTGCAGATAGGGATGAGTTCTGAGGAACTTAAATCGGATGAAAAAGCTAAATTAAACAGTTACACCCTGGGTGAGGATGGTATAGTTGTGGCAGTGAACAACGCCAACAACGTGACCAGCCTGAAAAAAGAACAGGTCAGGGACGTATTCAGTGGAAAGATCACCAACTGGAAACAGTTGGGAGGTCCAGATGTACAGGTTCATGTCATCGTTAGAGAAGCAGGTTCAGGTACCATGAATGCATTTAACAACCTTGTAATGGGAACCACCAAAATAAGGAATGATGCCATTGTTCAAAGCTCAACAGAGGCAGTTAAACAGGCAGTTAAACAGGATCCTGGCGCAATTGGATTTGTATCCATGGCGCACATGAGCAGTGATGTTAAAGCACTGGAGATAAATGGTGTTTCACCATCTGATGAAACTGTTTCAAATGGTTCTTACGAACTTCAAAGGCCGTTCATTTTCCTTTTTAAAGGTCAGCCTACTGGAGTTGCTAAAGAATTCCTGGACTGGGTTAAGGGACCTGAAGGTCAGGCAATAATCAAAGAAGAGAAGGTAGTTCCTGTAAATGGAACCAGCTAACATTCAAGGTAATAATGGAATCATTAAACTCCCTCAAAATTCCAGATTTAACACATCTTTCGGTTTAAAGGTTTATTCAGTATAACCTACGGGTTTACTTCATAATTAGCATTACTTCATAATTAACATAAAATTCCAACTAAATTCAAAGAAAAAGTAAAAAAAAGTAGAGTTGAAGGTATTGAAGATTCACTTCCAAAAAAAAAATGATATTTTTCAATAATTTTCAATTCAATAATAATTTCAAGAAATAATAATTACCCAGAAATTGAATCTGGAAAATCTCAAACTCATAGTACATATAACAAATTAACAGGGTTGAAATATGAGGTGCCTAAATGAAGGATAAAATCGAAGAATTTCTAATAGAAAAGGGCCTTTTTATAACGGCAATTTCATCGGTTGTTATAACTCTGCTCATCATAATATTCATCTTCAGCGAAGGTTTACCCTCCATGGAGAGCTACGGATTCCTGAACTTCATATTCGGAAGCACATGGGATCCATCATCTGGCCAGTACGGAGTTTTGCCAATGATAGTGGGATCACTGGGCATAACAGCCCTTGCGCTCCTGATGTCAGTACCTCTGTCATTACTGTGTGCAGTGTTCATGGCTGAAGTTGCACCTCAAAGAATGAGGAAAATATTAAAGCCAGTTATAGAAACACTTGCAGGAATACCATCGGTTGTTTATGGATTCTTTGGACTGATAGTTCTTGTACCCTTCATGAGGACGAACTTTGGGGGTACAGGTTTCAGCATGCTCACAGCATCCATAATCCTAACTGTCATGATCCTGCCAACCATCATCAGTGTATCAGAGGATGCACTGAGATCAGTTCCTGGTGAGTACAAGGAAGCATCACTTGCACTGGGTGCAACCCACTGGCAGACCATAAAAAATGTACTGTTCCCTGCAGCAGTACCTGGAGTTATAACTGCAATAATCCTGGGTATGGGAAGGGCAATAGGTGAAACTTTGGCAGTTATAATGGTTGCAGGAAACGTTGCACAGTTCCCAAATTCAATCCTGGATCCTGTAAGGGCTTTAACTTCTAACATAGCCCTTGAGATGGGATATGCAACTGGAATCCATTACAGTGCACTCTTTGGAACAGCAGTTGTCCTGTTCATAATAATCATACTCCTTCTTGTGATTGCAAACTACTTCCACTACAAGAAGAGGATCACAGTTGGAGGCGGTTACCTGTGAACAATCAACCTAAAACATGTTTTAAACCTAAAAAATCATGTTCCACAAGTTACAATGGAGGTATGGTCCTTGAATAGAATAATATCTCCAAAAAATGCTCAGAAAATAATGGAAGCAGTTTTCTGGGCTTCAGGTATTTTAACCATTATAATAATGCTGGTTATAATAGGTTACATCCTTTTAAAGGGTCTTCCTGTGGTTAACCTGAACTTCATCATCAGTGACCCGATTGATTCAGGTGCAGCAGGAGGAATAGCACCTATGATAGTGTCCAGTATATATGTGACACTCATAGCAGTCCTAGTGGCAGCACCTATAGGTATTGGGGCCGCAGTTTACCTCACAGAGTACACAGAAGAAAACAACACTGTAAAACTCATAAGATTCGGTTCAGAAACACTGGCATCCATACCTTCAATAGTGTATGGTCTTTTTGGACTGTCTTTCTTCGTAATATTCCTTAAAATGGGATGGTCACTCCTTTCAGGAGGTCTTGTACTTGCGCTCATGGCTCTTCCAACCATATTCCAGGTTGCAGAGGTCACAATACGATCCGTACCAAGATCCTACAGTGAGGGAAGCCTTGCACTGGGTGCAACAAAATGGCAGACAGTTTACAGGGTTATTTTACCGGCTTCAGTTCCAGGAATAACCACGGGAGTTATTCTGGGAATGGCAAGGGCCATATCTGAGGCTGCAGCCATAATGTTTGCTGTTGGTTCAGCACTGGCAATGCCACTTTCCATATTTGACCCTGGAAGGCCTTTACCACTCCACCTTTACATACTAGCAACTGAGGGAATATCCCTGGATAATGCATATGGTACAGCAGCTGTACTTGTGCTCATAGTACTTGCAATAACGGTTTTAACCAACACACTCGTTGAAAGATATTCAAAAAGGATGATGGGGAGATAGAATGGATTACAGAATAGAAGTTGAAGATTTAAATGTTTACTTTGATGAATCACATATACTAAAGGATGTGAACCTTAAGATCCGGAAAAACAGGGTCACATCATTCATAGGACCTTCAGGTTGTGGTAAATCCACATTCATAAGAACCCTCAACAGGATGAACGACCTCATACCCACCTTCAAGAAGGAGGGAACAGTACTCCTTGATGGTGAGGACATATACAACCCCAAGGTGGATGTTGTTGAACTGCGTAAAAAAATTGGAATGGTGTTCCAGAAGGCCAATCCATTCCCTAAATCAATATTTGACAACGTTGCATATGGACTCAAAATCCATGGAGTCACAGACAAGGACTGGATAGAACAGAGGGTTGAAGAAAGTCTCAAGGAAGCAGCACTATGGAAAGAAGTTAAGGATAAACTTGATAAGTCTGCAATGGGACTTTCAGGTGGACAGCAGCAGCGTCTCTGTATTGCAAGAACCATAGCTGTTGAACCTGAGGTTATACTCATGGACGAGCCATGTTCTGCACTTGACCCCATATCAACCACCAAGATCGAGGACCTCATACACAAGCTCAAGAAGGATTTCACCATCATAATCGTGACCCACAACATGCAGCAGGCAACAAGGGTTTCCAAGTACACAGCATTCTTCCTCAATGGTGAAATAGTTGAAAGCGGACTTACAGAGAAGCTTTTCATAGAACCTGAGGACAAACGTACTGAAGATTACATAACCGGAAGATTTGGATGATTTAAGATAATTAGTTTAATTAATTTATTTCCATAAGGTGGAGGATAAAAAAATGGAGAGAAAATATCCAAGAATAAGATTCCAGAAAAGACTGGAGGACTTAAGGAAAGATGTGGAAGATGTGGGACAGACGAGCCTTGAAGCATATAAGAAGGCTCTTGATGCGTTTATAACTTACGATGAGGAACTGGTTGAGGAGGTTATGAAAACCCCTGCCAAACTGGACGAAATGAACTACCGCCTTGAACACAGGGCAATGAGCATAATAGCTTCAGAACAACCAGTTGCAAAGGATTTAAGGTTCATAGAGGCATGTATAAAAGTGGGAAGTCATCTTAAACGTATGGGTGCCCTGGCTTCAAACATTGCAGAGGTTGCAAAGCACATCAAGGATGAAAATGTTCCAGAAAAACCAATGAACGACATAAGACACATGGGAAATATAGTGGAGGGAATGGTTGGTAAGAGCATATCCTCCTTTTTAAACCAGGACATGGACCTGGTCAGGGAGATACGCAGGGACGACGACAAGGTGGATGATCTATTTGACAAAGCCCTTGAGGATATATCCAAGAGCATGTTTCAGGAGAAGGATTCAATATCCTACCTGATATATGTGCTCTTCGTTGCAAGGTTCCTTGAGAGGATCGCAGACCGTGCAGAGAACATAGGTGACAGAACCATCTTCATGATCACCTGCGAAAAACGAGAAGTCGATAAAGAGGAGTAAAAACTCATTCATCCCCCATAATTCCTTCTATTTTTTATTATTTTCTATTTTTGTTTGAGCTAAAATTTTTATTCAAAATTCGAAGGGTGAAAGAAGCTCAAAAATTTAAATAAAAGAATCAAAAGAAATATTTTAAGGACGTACCCCCTTTTCATGATTCTTTAAATAAAATAGAATTTTGTTTTAGGTAAATTCAATAAATTCAAAAGAAGATCATAAAAAAAATTTAAATAAAAAAATAAGAAAAAATTCTTCAAAAATTAATTGGTTTTGAACGTTTTTTCAGTTTTTAAACATATATAAAAACTTTTTAAACTTATTCATCCCTTAAAACAATGCTTTTATGTCTTGCAGCCCAGCACTGGATGCAGATCCCTATTGGAAGACCTGCTGTATGTGTGTCAACCATCTCCACCTTAACGTCCAGTGCAGTTGTTTTACCTCCAAGTCCCATTGGGCCGATGCCTGTGGCATTCACAGCTTCAAGAAGCTCATCTTCAAGGTTTGAAAGTCTTTCATCGGGGTTTTTATCCTTAACACTCCTGAGAAGTGCTTTTTTTGCAAGTTTCAGTGCCATGTCTGAGGATCCTCCGATTCCAACCCCAATCCTGGTTGGTGGGCATGGTTTGCCCCCTGCAGACTGTACAATTTCTAAAACGAAGTTTTTAATACCCTCAACACCTTCACCTGGAAGTCCCATCTTCAGGGCGTTGTTGTTTTCAGAGCCGAATCCCTTTGGAAAAACTGTTAACTCCAGGTAATCTCCATCAACAAGCTCCACATCCACCTGTGGAATTCCCTTCCCAGTGTTGGTGCCGGTGTTTTCACGGGTCAGGGGATCCACAACATTTGGGCGCAGGGGAACCTCATGGGTTGCCATTTCAACACCCTTCATTATTCCCTGGTAGAGGTTTTCAACCTGAACATCACCAAGCTTCACAAAAACTATTGGAAGCCCTGTATCCTGACACATTGGAATCCCATTTTCATGGGCAGCTTCAATATTCTTCAAGACAGTCCCAAGATTTAACCTGGCTGTCTCATTATCTTCATTTTCGTAGGCCATTTTTAATGCCAGAGTCACATCCTCTGGAAGTTCGATCACAGCATCCCTGTAGATCCGGTACATTGCATCTTCAACTTGTTTTTGTGTAATCATGGTATCAGCTTTTTTTATAAGTTTTGAATAATTCAATTGAATGAAATCATAATACATAGAACTTGGACAAAAATTTATGTGTTAAACCAGACCCTAGTTCAACCACTAAACTCAAGCATAAATCCTTTATGATTTCCAGATTTTTATAGTTTTCATATATACCTAAAGGCATAGTTACTGGCAGTGCCTTCCACTAAACTGAATAAAATTTCTATTTCATAAAATCTTTAATTTAAAATAGTTATAATATGAAACTATTTAGTAAGAACCCCTAAAATTAGTTTTTTTATAGGTTAAAGAAACAAAAACACATACAAATTAGATTAGATAATATTTAAAAGCTCAAATAGTATTTAAAAGCTCAAATAATTTTAAAAAAAATCTAGAAATAAAAAAAATGAATGAAAAATGAAGTTTTCATTAATACTTCATTATCAACTTAACCCTTTCAAGCTCTTTAGCAAGTTTGTCCCGTTTTTCAGCCACAACATCCTCAGAATCAGCTTTAAGAGCTCCAGTTGGACATACTGAAACGCAGAGAGGTACTTCCCTTTCAATGCACAGGTCGCACTTCTTGGCTATTCCAGACTCATCTATCTGGATTGCCCCAACAGGACATGAATCTTTGCAGAGTCCGCAGCCAATACAGTCATCCTCATTGATGACGATGGCACCATCAACTTCAACTATGGCATCTTCAGGACACACAGTCATGCAGGGTGCTCTGTCCTCAGCACAGTGAAGACAGTGAAGTGGAACACTGTTCACAACACGTATGGCATTCTTTGGACAGATACGCTCACATCTACCGCAGTCTTCACAGAGTTCGGGTCTGGATACAAGTTCCTTCATTAGTCAGCCTCCTTGTGCAGGACTTTTTTGGTTCTTGCATTGCTTGTAAGCACACTTATGAAATCAGTGCTTTTCCTTTTCTTTTTACCCAGGCCTGTGAGCTTTGCGATATGTTCGTCCTGTTTTTTAAGCTTCATACGTTCTGTGTCAACCTTGGCAATGGCTCTTTTGGAGCAGGCTGTAACGCATGCCGGGGTGTCCTTATCAGGGCACTGGTTGCATTTATGGGCCTTGCGGTCGTGCATGTTTATGGCTCCAAATGGGCAGACCATCATGCAAAGTCCGCATCCTATGCACTTCTCAGGGTTGACCTCACTGGTCATGGCCTCTGTTGGACAGATCATAACACAAGGGGCATCCTCGCACTGCTGGCAGACTATTGGATAGTGAGAATCATCGATCTCCCTTACAGTGATCCTTGATGTTCCATGAAGACGTGCACATGCTTCTTCACAGTCCCCACAGCCGTCGCAGATGTCCGGCTGAATCATTATCTTTTCCAAGGTCTCACCCCCTTATATTTTAAGCTCACTGCAGACTTCATCCACATGGCTTTGAATCCTCTGTTTCTCCTCATCTTTCAGGTGTCTGAACCTTTTCTGAGCGTTAAGATACTCAGCAACAGGTTTCCTCTGCATAGGTCTGTAGGTGACCTTGAACTCACCATCCTCTATCTCATAGAGAATCCAGGATCCTGTTTCAACAGCCAACCTTCCCATGTCTATGGTTTTAGATGGTTTGTAACCCCATCCAGTTGTACATGGCTGGTGGAGGTGTATGTATGAAGGTCCATCAACTTCTGAGGCCTTTTTAACCTTCCTCATGAAGTCTTCAGGGTAAGCTATTGAAGCTGTTGCAACGTAGGGCACACCATGAGCTGCTATTATCATCGGAATGTTCTTTTTGACCTTGTCTTCACCGAAGCTTTCCTTACCTGCAGGTGATGTTGTTGTTGATGCACCGTATGGTGTTGCTCCACTCCTCTGTATACCTGTGTTCATGTATGCTTCGTTATCGTAGCAGATGTAAATTATGTTATGTCCCCTTTCCATGGCTCCAGATAAAGATTGAAGACCTATATCTGCTGTACCACCGTCTCCAGCAAACACAACAATGTTAGCTTTTCTTCCAATTGATTTAAATGCTGATTCAACACCTGATGCAACTGCAGCAGCGTTTTCAAATGCAACGTGAATCCATGGAATTTCCCATGCAGTTTCAGGATAAGGAGTTGTTATAACCTCTAAACATCCTGTTGCAGATACTGCGACGGTGTTTTCACCTAAGACTTTCAGTGCGAGCCTGACACCTATTGTAGCACCGCATCCTGCGCATGCTCTGTGTCCGGGTGCAAGAAATTCTTTATCAGATATTTCCATTTAAAGCTCCTCCTCTTTGATTCCTATCCACTGTACATCGTTTTGTGGGTTTTTGGTTTTTTCAATTACATCAATTATGCTTGACGGTTTTATGTCACGTCCACCAAGACCGATGATGAATCCGTAGGCATCAGCATCTGTTTTTGCCTTGATGTTACTGTATAAAACTCCTCCAATACCGAAGGATATGTTTTTATCAATAACTGCAACCTTTGAAGCACCTTTGAGTGCCTCACGGATCTCCTCAACTGGGAATGGTCTGAACACCCTTATACGCAGGAGGCCGACCTTTTCTCCTTTAACTCGGAGGTCATCTATAACATCCTTTATTGTACTGCAGATGGATCCCATTGCAACCAGGATGATCTCTGCATCGTCACAGCGGTAATTTTCAACGAGGTCATATTTTCTTCCGAATTTTGCTTCGAACTCTTCACTGACCTGTTTGAAGACCTTTTTGGACCTTTCCATTGCAAGTTCCATTGCGTACCTTGCTTCCATGTAGTACTCTGGATCTGTGAAGGATCCTATTGACATTGGCTGTGCAGGGTCCAGGAATGCATGTTCAGGTTTGTATGGAGGTAAAAATTCATCCACTTCTTCCTGTGAAGGTATGTCCACTGGATCAACTGTATGGGTCAGTATGAAACCGTCCACACATACCATACTTGGAAGCAGAACATCATGGTTCTCTGATATCTTGTAGGCCATCAGCACAGAGTCAAGTGCTTCCTGACCGTTTTCAGCGTATACCTGCAACCATCCTGCATCCCTCTGGGATATTGAATCCTGCTGATCGTTCCATATACTTAATGGTGCAGATAATGCTCTGTTAGCATCTGCAAGAACTATTGGTGCTCTTAAACCTGCAGCTGCAAAGAGTATCTCATGCATGAGTGCAAGTCCCTGTGAGGATGTTGCTGTGAACACCCTAACACCTGCACCTGATGCTCCAAGAGCTGCGCTTATTGCGCTGTGCTCAGATTCAACCCTTATGTACTCTGCAGGTATATCTCCGTCTGCAACGAACTTTGCAAGGTACTCTGATATGGTTGTCTGTGGTGTTATTGGATAAACAGGGATTACATTGGGTTTTGCAAGTTTCACTGCTTCAGCAATGGCTTGGTTTGAAGAAATCACTTTAAGAACCATTTATTCCCTCTCCATTTTTATAGCTTTTACAGGGCATTCCTCGGCACATATGCCGCACCCTTTACAGAAATCGTAGTCTATATCATATTCCTTGTTTATACAGCCTTCAGGACAGAAGAGAATACAGTTTTCACATTTTATACAAGTTTCCTTGTCTAAAATCGGTTTAAACGTTCTCCAGCTACCTGTTTTGTTCTGGCGGGTACTTCCAGGTTCCTTAACAGCTGCTCCTATTGATACCATGAAATCACCTTTTATATTAATCAGTTATACATGAGCTTTAAAAACAAATTTTCATGAAAAAATTCAGTTAATAATTCATTTAATCCATTTTCACTCATTCAATTAAATTTAAATGGAATTTTACAAGTGAAAATCGGATTTGAACCTAAGATTTTTTTTATCAGTTCATGACATTTAATTCAATGATCATCAATTCAATAACTGATTATTCCCTTATAATTAAATTATACCTTTTTAACTTTTTCGTATGCTATTTTAGCTGCTTTAGCGTTCTTTTCAGCTATTTCTCCACGGAAAGTTTCCTTGATGATCTTTATTATGGATTCAAGTGAAACTTTGCCCGTTACACCGGCAAAAGCACCCAGCATAACAGTGTTAACAATTGGAACACCTAGTATGTCCAGTGCTACACCTGTAGCATCTATTTTATGTATTTTAACGCCTTCTACAGGTTTAATATCTTTAGTTGTGTTTATAATGATTTCTCCACCTTCTTTAATTCCGGAGAAAACATCAACGACTTCCAATAAACCGTCGTCAAGTACTATAACGTAATCAGGATTGTAAACTTGATACCTTCTTCTTATGGGCCGGTCATCTATTCTTGAAAACGCCATTACAGGAGCGCCTCTTCTCTCAACGCCGAAAAATGGAAATGCTTGACAGTATTTACCATCTTCAAAGGCTGATTTTGCCATTATTTCAGCGGCTGTTACGGCTCCCTGTCCACCGCGTCCGTGAAAGCGAATTTCAATCATCTATTTTACCTCCATTCCTCATAGTTAATCATTATAAATTTGTAATATATATACATGTTGGTCAATGATCTTATATATTAGATCCAATGAGAAACATGGCAGAGGCAGGTCTATGAAGATCCTAATAATAACTGGAAAACTGGCAGGAAACCTTGTAAAAAAGCAATCATCCAAATCTGAACATGAGGTTCATGTTCATGTTGTTAACACACCAATAGCTGCATTTTTAACCCCAAAACGAATTGTTGGGGAAATCAGAAAAGTTGGGGATGGTGAGAAAACATACGATCTTGAATCATTTGATATGCTGTTAACACCCGGGCTTTTAAGAAAAGATGTGGCCTTCGTTGAAGAACAAACAGGCATACCAACTTATAAAGGACCTAAAGATGCTGCAGATCTGGGCATAGTTCTTGAATTAATTGAAAAACTTGAACTATCCTCAAAAACTCCTGCAGATAAACTCATAGAGGATGAGCTCCGAAAGCGTGCACTCCAGTTCATAGAGGACTTTGAAAAGAACGAAAAAACCAGGGAAAAACTCCTTAAAAAGCCAGAAAATATACTCGTAGGTAAATTACCTGTTGGAGAAGATTTTCCAATGAGGGTGCTTGCTGAAATAGCAAACGCACCACTTTTGACCCATGAAGAATTCCTGGAAAGGGCACAGTACTTCGTGAAGTCAGGTGCAGACATGGTTGACATAGGTATGGTTGCAGGTGAAACACTTGCAGAAAAGATACCTGGCATGGTCAAACTTTTAAAGGAAAATCTTGACGTTGCAGTGAGCATAGACAGCTTAAATCCCACTGAAATAAAGGCAGCAGTGGAATCTGGTGTTGACATGGTGCTGAGCCTTGATCACGGTAACTGCGAAGAAGTTCTTCCCCTACTTCAGGAGAAGAACATCCCTGCAGTCGTACTGCCAACTGACTACAGTAAAAACTGGGTTCCAGAGACAGTTGAGGAACGTGTTGAATCACTGGAGAAACTTCGGGAGAAGTGCAGGGGCATAGATGTGATAGCAGATCTCGTACTTGACCCAATAAACAGCACAAGCATCGTGGACTCAATAATCGCCTGCCGCAGGTTTAAAAGTAGGAACAGGGAACCCCTATTTTTTGGCATAGGAAATGTAACTGAACTCCTTGACACTGATTCTGTGGGTGTTAATGCCCTGCTTTCAGGTATAGCAATGGAACTCGGGGCAAGTGTGCTTTTCACACCTGAAGAGAGTGGTAAAACAGTTGGAAGTGTTAAGG
The DNA here is from genome assembly GCF_017874455.1 of Methanobacterium aggregans. Lineage (NCBI taxonomy): Archaea > Methanobacteriati > Methanobacteriota > Methanobacteria > Methanobacteriales > Methanobacteriaceae > Methanobacterium > Methanobacterium aggregans. The sequence continues at coordinate 29,833 of NZ_JAGGLN010000010.1, forward strand.
AACTTGCAGTGTCCTCCAAGATGATGTTCCTCTCCAAGAGCAGGGGTTCCATACCCAAGGATCTTGGAATAAACCTGGTTGTCTTCAAGGACAAGCGCAGGGGGGAAAATATCAATGAAGAAATTGATGTTCCAGTTTTTGAGGGAAAGATTAATGAAAGATTCGTTCGTGACCCCTCTGGAAGCTTTAAAATAACAGTTGAAGACTCAGCGGGTGAAAGAATGATAAAGGCGGTTCACTACATTAAAATGGAACCCCAAATGGCCATATTTGGTTCCACTGCCAAGGAGATCTACGATGAGCTGCTGGTAAGGGGGCTGATATCCAGGATGGAACATGCAGCTTACCTGGGCTCCGAGCTTCAAAAGGCGGAAATAGCATTAAAAACAGGTAAAAATTATGTTCAGGACTTCCCACTCTTTAAGAAGTTTTTATAATTTTTTCATAGTCCCCTACTTCAATTAATATATTTTCAAAAAAAATCAAATTGATTAAAAAAAAATAAATTAAGACGTGGACAGAATAAAACTTTGAATCGATATTATAATTTCAATTGAGAGATATTCCTTAAGATATTCCTTTAAATATAAACATTCCTTAAATTATGATTGAACTCATATCCTTAGATAATAAAACAAGAATAACCTTTAAATTATAAAATGGAGCATCAAAATGGATTCATGCGATAAATGCGGAAACCCACAGATAATAATAAAGATGAAACGTTCAGGCCAGAAACTGTGCAGGGAATGCTTCATAGAGGCCACAAGAGAAAAGGTCCTCCACGACATACGCAAGTACAAACTTGTGGATAAAGGAGATAAAGTTCTTCTGGGCCTTTCAGGTGGAAAAGACAGTGTAATGGCCTTAGAAATTTTGAACAACCTCAGGGAGAGGCACATAATAGATCTGGTTGCTGTGACCATTGATGAGGGAATTGCAGGCTACAGGCAGGAAGGTGTGGAAATAGCAACCAGAAACGCAGAGATATTGGGTGTTGAACACAGGGTGGTTTCCTTCAAGGACTGCTTCGGGTTCACACTGGATGAAGTCATGAAAAACGATGCAAAAAACAATCGTTCAAGACATGCATGCACCTACTGCGGTGTCTTCAGGAGATGGATCTTCAACATGGTTGCAAAGGAGGAAGGAGCCAACAAAATAGCCACAGGCCACAACCTGGACGATGAAACCCAGTCCATACTCATGAACTACCTGGAGGGCAACATCCAGAACCTCACAAGGATAGGTCCAAAATCAGAATCCAAAAACCCAAACTTCACAGTGAAGATAAAGCCCCTGAGAGAAATACCAGAAAAGGATATAGGACTCTACGTTGTTGCCAATGATATGGAAGTCCACTTCGCAGGATGTCCCTATGCAGGAGAATCCTTCAGGGCAGAGATCAGAGACTTCATAAGTGAACTGTCAGTGAACCATCCAACCATAATGTACTCAACCCTCAGGGGCTTTGACAAGATAAAACCCGCTATAAAAAGGGAATTTTCAGGAGAAGCACCTACAGGAACATGTGTACAGTGTGGAGAACCAGCATCAGGAGATCTCTGCAGGGCCTGCAGCTTCTTAAAACTGTGGAGTGATGATTGATTCACGGCCTCTCATAACAGTGGAATGGTGCTTTCTAGCCCTGATCTGTAAGAACCTGGAATAGTCTAATCCATAAAAAAATAGGTGGTCCATAAAAATCTTATAGGTCTCTCAACATAGGTAACATAGAATAAAATTTGCTGGTTTAAGTTATTCATAATTTAAGTTCTTCCAACAGAAATTGTCCCCTGAAAAAGGTCAAGGTTTTTGTAGAAGATAATGATGAACAATTAGTGAAGATTAGATCAATCCATAAAGATGGTTGGAGAATTAAATGGAAATAAAATTGACTATTGGTGAAAAAAAAGAATTGAAGGAATTTCTTTCTAATTTAACAGTTAAAGAAATGCTAGAACTTCTGGATGTGCCGTCTGAAACAGTGGTTGTTAAGAAAAACAACCGTATAGTTATAGATGAGGAATTACTTGAAGATGGGGATGAATTAGAGGTTATACAGGTAATATATGGTGGATAACAAATTCAAAAATAATAAATTTCAATGGTTTATTTTTTAAAGGTATCATTTCAGGGAATTTAAGAAAATCTGGAAGTGTGGTTTTGGAAAACTTCGATATCATTGAGGGTTACGTATCAAAACACTTCCATGTTGAAGGATTCCATTCTACTAAGGAAGGTTCATTTTTTGTTGTTAATGACTACCATGCGGATGAATTCTCCCAGCTCGTCCATGAAATGGATGAAATTGGATACATACCATTCATGGAACCCTATAATGGATTTTACAGGATAGGGATAGCTGAAAAACCAGAGAGGGGTAAATCAAATATTGGGATCAACATCCTCCTTTTTGTTGCAACCATTGCAACCACACTGTACGCTGGCTACACCTTTGGAGGGGAGAAGATCTGGGATGCTGTGGCATTTTCTGCAGCCATAATCGCAATTCTCGGCACACATGAAACAGCCCACTTCGCTGCAGCAAGAAAACACGGTGTTGATGCAACACTACCATATTTCGTACCTGCGCCCACACTCATAGGAACATTTGGGGCAGTGATAAACGTAAAATCTCCAATACCAACAAAGAATGCCCTTTTTGACCTTGGTTTCAGTGGACCTGTTGCAGGGATAATTGTGGCAGTTCCAGTTCTCATCATGGGTATTATGTTGTCATCTGTGATCCCTGCCAAAGCAGGAGCACTCACATTCGACCCACCCCTTTTGATGAGCATCTTCATTTACCTTTTACTTCCTCCAATACCTGCAGGCTACGGTTTAAACTTGCATCCTGTGGCATTTGCAGGATGGGTGGGTATCATCGTCACCATGCTGAACCTCATGCCTGTGGCCTTCCTTGATGGAGGTCATATCTCAAGGTCACTCTTTGATGAGGGGATCCACAAAGTCATATCCATCTTAGGAATAGCTGTAACACTGATCCTTGGATGGATACCCATGGCAATATTGATGTTCGTAGTTCTCTTTGCAACCAAAAGACATCCAGGAGCCCTTGACAATGTTTCGGGGATCACAAAATGGAGGAAGTTCATGGCAGTGTTTGTGCTTTTGGTTTTCATACTCTGCCTTTCACCTGTTCCAGGGGGTTCCTTGTGAATAAAAAAAATCCATAGAATTAACTTTATTAAAATAATTAAATCATTAAATTAATTGAATTCAGGATAATCAAATCAATTCAAACATTATAAAATAATATGTAAAAAATAGGTTGTAACAGCTTCAATAAGTAAAAAAAATAATATTAAAAAAAGATATTTTTAAAGGATATCCCTTTTTAAAATGATAATTTGATGTTAAAATTTTTAGAGGTTTAAAATGAAAGTTCACTACGAATGCGCACCATGCTTCCTCAGACAGGCCAGAGAGGCCCTGGATCTTGCAACGGATGATGAAGACTTAAAAATGAAGGTTACAGAGAAAATACTAACTATGCTGTCGGAAAATTTCCATGAAGGAGCAGTTTCAAACGTTCTTGGAACTGATATGCACAGAACAATAAAACATGAAACTGGAAACAGGGATCCTTACAGCCGTGAACGGGTGATATGCAATGAAATTGCCCTTAAATTCCTCCCGGAAGTTGAGAGGATAGTTAAGGAAAACGATGGTCTTGAAAGTTATCTGAAAGCTGCAATCGCAGGTAACGTCATAGATTTTGGAGCCCTGGGCCTGAACTCAGATATGGAATCACTCATAACTGAAACCATGAGGAAGGATTTTGCAGTGGATGATTCAGGGGAACTTGAAGAGGCACTTAAAAACTCAAGTACAGTTTTATACCTTGCAGACAATGTTGGAGAAATAGTGTTTGACAAGTTACTCATAAAGAAGCTTAAAGAGTACGATGTTAAGGTCACAGTTGCACTGAAGGAGAAACCAATCTTAAACGATGCATGTATTCCAGATGCCCTGAGCATTGGTTTGGACGAAGTTGCAGAACTTGCATCAACAGGTACAGATTCCATTGGAGTTATCTACGGTGATGTTTCAGAGGAATTCAAGGAACTCCTTCAGGCCTCTGACATGGTGATAGCCAAGGGCCTTGGAAACTACGAAGGCCTTACAGAAATGGATCTTGGGGATAAACCAGTTTTCTCCCTCTTGAATGCTAAATGTGAACCTGTTGCACGCAGTATAGGTGTTGCTGTGGGAGATAACGTGCTTTTAAGGCTCTGAATATCTCCATTTATTTATTCACTTATTTACTCATTTATTCATTTTTTGAAAACCTTAACCTCATATCACATATTTTAGAATCAGTAAATATTTTAAAATCAGTAAAGAGTTAAATCCTCAAATCAGTAATTTACTTATTTTATTGTGATGATTTATGATCCATGAAGAAGTTGTTCATTGCATTAATTGGACTCGTAGTTTTAACAGCTGTATTATACGGATTTTCAACTTTTAAAGGAGAAACAACAAATACAAGTACTGAATCTTTGAAATGGAGTACTGATCTTAACTCATCCCTAGAAGAAGCCAAAAATACGGATAAACTGGTTTTCATAGATTTCTATGCGGACTGGTGTCCCTACTGCAAGGAGCTTGATGAAAAAACCTTTCCAGATGCCAGGGTTCAGCAGAAACTAAGTCAGAACTACGTTGCAGTTAAGGTTAACACAGACAACAACCCAGAACTTGCCTCCAAGTACAAGATATACGGACTTCCCACAGTGGTCATCTTAAATTCAGATGGGCAGGAATTAAAACGATACAGTGGATATATAACTTCAGATGAACTTTTAAACATACTTTAAGTTTTAAAAAAATTGTTCTAGGAGTAAAATATTATGAATGTAGGTTTTGTGGTTTCATTTTCTGCAGGAGTAGCATCCGTACTTTCTCCCTGTGTTTTACCATTGATACCAATAGTGGTGGGTCATTCAATTGTTAAAAAAGAATTATCCCAAACAGCATCATTCGTAGCAGGATTTTTCACGATTTTTACAGTTATAACTCTCTTAACAGTTCTATTCACAGCTGCAATAAATCATTACCTTATTTACTTCAGGATAGTTGCATCCTTACTTATAATTGGCGTTGGAATGTTCTTTTTAGTTAATAAAAATATTTTAAGATTCTCTCACACACCCAAAAATAAAACTAAACGTTCAGAACCATTTTTCATGGGTTTATTAACATGCCTTGCATGGTCACCATGCTATGGTCCGTACATAGTGGCAGTGGCAGCCTACAGTGCATCAACAGGAAACATGCTCTTCAGCACCATTAACATGGTCCTTTTTGCAGGAGGATTCTCATTAACACTGTTTTTAGTGGCATTTACAGCTTCTAAGATAAACTTTGAGAAAATAATCAGATATTCTAATGGAATAAGAACAGTTTCAGGTATTTTAATTATTATTGCAGGAACATACATGTTAATTGGTCTTATCTGATATTCCTTCAATATCATGAACTAGAGTACATGATTGGATATGGGATGGCACTTAACTCTCATCACAGATTCATAACAATTTAAATTCATCCAGATAATTTGTAGGAAGGGAAAATCAATGAAAATAGGTTTTTTAGGATTCGGAGAGGTTGCATCAAGTCTATCCAGGGGTCTTGTGGATCATGGAGTTGATGTTTACACCTGTGTTGAAGGCAGAAGCTCCAGAACACGGGAAAATGCAGAGAAGATCGGTGTTAATCTTTGCAGTACAAACATGGAAGTTGCAGAGATTTCAGACATAACCATATCTGCAGTGGTACCTTCAAGGGCTGTTGAAGTTGCAGAGGAAGTTTCAAACCACTGCAGGGGAATCTATGTGGACATGAACAACGTGTCCCCTGAAACTGTGAAGCAGGCACTGGGTTTTATAAAAAAGGGGAGAGTTGTTGATGCATCCTTAATGGGATCCATCATCAAAAACGGTTTGAATGTCCCAATAGCTGCATCAGGGCCGTGTGCGGGTGAATTTGCAGAACTCAACCATTACGGTATGAATATAGATGTTGTGGGCACAGATACAGGTCAGGCATCAGCTCTGAAAATGTTGAGGAGTATATACACCAAGGGAGTTTCAGCCCTCATTTTTGAGGCATTTTCAACGGCCCATAAGATGGGGGTGGATGAAGAGTTAATGAAGTACCTTCAGAAAACTGAGTGCCCGGGTTTTAAGGATGCTGCAGTTTCAAGGATCATAAACAGCACCTACCATGCCCAAAGAAAATCTGATGAGATGGAGGAGGTGCTGCAGTTTTTGAGAGAATACACAGAACCTGTAATGACTCATGCAACCTCTGCTTTCTTTAAAATGATTTCAAAGAAGATTGATTTAACTGAAAAACCTGAAGATTACAGGGATATTTTTCAGGAACTTAAATAGTTCAGTGTGATGGTTCATTAAATTTATAGTAAATGGAGAACAAATAAAAGAACAACTGATATTATTGATAATCCAGTTAACAGGTGCATCTTATGAGGAATGAGCATATTAAAGAGTGCAGAGAATCTTTGATGAAACTCATAGGTCGTAAAATAGTTGACATCAGACTTAAAAGCAGGGATCGTGGCTGCTGGAGGTTCTATGTTGATACTGATGATGGTGAATTCATACTGACCTTCTGCAAGGAATGGGACTGTCCTGCAGTTGAACACAGGGAAGAACATGGATCAGATGAATCAGACGACTAAACCCATCCGTTTGCTCTGAATTATTCTTATTCTAACTTATATCCTTAATCTATTCTAACTCCTATCCTTACAATCTATTTTAACTGCACTATGTGAATACAGTTAATTCTAAAGGTTTTATTTTTAAAATTAGATTTAAAATTAGATAAAAATATCAATAACAGTTCTTTTTTATTTAATATTCAATATTACTCCGTTAAAAGAGGCCGGGTTTTTCAGGATTTTTTTTTGATTGGGAATGATGAAAAAAAGGTTATGAGAGATTACAATAGGGAGTGTTAATTGATGCACGTCTCCAAATCTCCACAGGTACACATGGCTTTCGCTTAGCCAAAAAACATCAAAAAAACACCAAAATCAGTGTCCATCACCAACGAATATTCTGATCCTCCATCCTTCTTCTTTTTCAATTAACTTTGAAGTTAGGGGTATGAACTGTGAATCAACAAGCAGTCTGAGGTACGTTGCAAAGAGTGCAGGCAGTTTCAGAGGACTTTTTATCTTACGATCCTCGGCACGGATCTCAGAGCATAGTCTGTCCCTGTTGTCAACGTAGATGGAAGCTTCCATACCATTCTCAAGGGATTCTAATTCAAAGCTTCGAAGGTGCATCCCGCCATCAAAGGAATAAGGCGGTTTTTCACCTATTCTATCACCTTTTCTGAACATCTTGTGCGCCTCTGAAGATGGAACTCCTTTCCTGGCCTTGGATGATACGTACCATGCCCTTTCAATCACCTTTTCAACTGTCTGATCCGGAGGTATGATCCCATCCTTCTGGTACCTCTTTATTAGGTCGTAAACTTCCCTTCGGGTCACATCCTCCTCAACAGCACTTATTGCAAGTCTGGTGAGAACAGGACCGTAGCCAGCCATACGCAGTGAAGCCCAGATCTGGTCTTCGTACTTGTAACTCCTCCCTTTAACAACTGCATTAACAGCATCAGCACTCATATGGGCAATGTTGTTGAGTTTAGGCCGGGAATATGTGTTGAACCTCTTTGTGACCACCTTCATGTTTCTTTCTCCAGGAATATTTCCCTTTCTTATTTCCTCCTCGAGTATATGGATGGTTGAGTCTGGAAGGAACTTAGCAGCACTTTCAGGTATTTTCATGTTGTTTTCAATTATTTCACGCCTTATAACCCTTCCAGATATTTTTTCACCCCCAACGCTTTCCTCGGGTATGATGTGGAACTTCAACTTCTTATGGTACTTCTTGTAGAGAAACTCGTTAACAGCAAACCAGCGTATAACATTCCTGTTGGGCAAATTTCGGGGTATACCACTGAATATTCCCTTTTTGGCGAATTTAGCTGCGTAGCCTTGTATGGATTTTGGGGATACGTTTGCAGCATCAACATAATCCACCACACCATCCTCTATCATCATGGCTATCCTTATGGGTACGGTGTAAGCCATTGTAAGGCGGTGGTGCAGCCCTTCTATGGGTACGATCCTGTCTGCACCTGCTTCAAGCGCCATTCGGCTTCGAGCTTCGTAGGATGCAAAAAAAGGGGCATGATTAGCACTGTAACCCTTGTTGAGATAAATAACAAGTTCTTCACCCTTCTTATCCGCAAGTCGGCGGCCTTTCTGTATCAATTTAACGTGTCCCTTATGAACAGGGTCAAAATCAGCACTGATTCCTATCATTTTACACAATTCCTTGTAACAATTCTTCAAAATTTACTTAAATATCATATAACTGTTTATCAATTAATTAATGGGAGTTTATTTCTTCAATAGTTATTAAATCCATTTATAATCCTTTAAATTTAAAATATTTAATGAAACATTCACTAATTAAGGTTGTATGCAGGCCTATTTAATAAGTTTCATTATTTTTTAAACTATTTTAAAAAAAATTCTTATTTAAATGTAAGTTAAATTAAATGGGGCAGGATAAATTCAAAACTATCTGAAATGAGATGGTCCTAATTATCTAAAAGGAGAACAATGTTCCATCAGATTATTCTCCTATTTTTCAATGGCTCTGTAACAACTGCACCCACAAGGAGACCAAGGGATATTGAAACTATGGTCAGGATCATGAGCAGACCACTTGTAACTGATGCAGACAAGTTTTGACCTGCAAGGGTTGCAAGGCTGATAAAACCCAGAGAACCAGGAACTAAAACCCAGAATGCAGGTAAAATTGAAACGAAGCTGGGTGTTTTATGTTCACCCTGTTCTATGATCGTACCGCTGACTGCCATAAGCAGGGACCCCACGAAACCTCCAAAAAAACCTCCTATCAAATAATTACCGATTTGCTGTCCAATAAAAGCTATGTAAAGAATTAGAATAACCCATGGTAAATCTTTGCTGCGTATGGACATGAAAAGGTACATTCCAACTGCAAATATTAAAATTCCAAGGTAAGGAGCCCACCAACCAAGTGTTGCAGATTTTAGGACAACGAGTTCCTGGCTGGGCAGACCCATTATCTGAAGTCCGAGGATAACGCCGAAAAGGAGGAGTAAAAGGATTGCAGCACCGTAGATAACCCTGCTTGCACCTGAAACAATCTCACCGGATGCAAGTTCGAACATACCTGTTGTGAGGGTTGCACCCGGCAGGAAGTATGCAAGGGATGGAATGAGCATAACGAAGGATCCAACTATTAACCCTTCTTTAACTCCCCAGAAGAACAGGCAAGAAACGAGTAACGCAGCCGTTACAGGGAGTATAAGTGAAAATTGAGATTTATTTTCTCCAAAAAGGATTAAAGTACCGACCAGCCCACCTAAAATTCCTGAAGCTAAGAGCTGTTCTGGTGAAGGTTGCATGAGTAATCCAATACCCACTGAAAACAGGATGTAGCCCACAATTATTCCAAGTGGTCCAAAAAGATGTTTTTCAGACAGTATTTCCTTTATACGTTTAACTCCCTCTTTGGGATCTAGTTCAGCATTCTCTGCCTTGTAGATCAGTTCATACAATTCAGAGACCTGATTTAATGGTATGAGTCCAGGTTTTGGGTTAGCTGCAGTGATGGGCGCAGATTCATGCTCACCAATCTTTATAAGGATCATGGTGGGGAAAACCAATATCTCAGATTCCACACGGTATGCGGAGGCAATTCTCTTCAATATGGCAGTTACATCCACAACTGATATGCCTGCAGAGGCCAGAGCTTTCCCTAATTTTGTTAAAAATTCAAGAAGACCTGATGGTACTTCAGTTCCTTTCATTAACTCATCCTTCAACATTAATCTTTAGTTGTTTCTTATCCTTGAAACATTTTGTTTTTTATGTTTTGAAATAAGTTCAAGGGGCATTAGGTCATTAGAACTTCATTTCAACTTGAATATTGACTAATGAAATATTGGTTAATAAAAAAAGAGAATATTTATGAATAAAAAGTTAACTAGGATCAACTTGAGTAAAGAGAGATTAATATTATAAATTTTAAGGGGTCATGATAATGAACTACAACTACATACCATATGCAATGGTTCTTGCAATATCCTCTTTGATTGCAATTTTTCTCACCTTTTACACGTGGAAACGGAAAAAGGTTCCAGGTGCAACGTACATATCACTTGCACTTCTTGGAGTTGCATTCTGGTCATTTTCAGCCATACTTGTTGTTTTATCCTCAAAAATATCATCAAGCATATTCTGGTCCCAGCTAAGTTACATCGGTGTTGTTAGTATAGCACCACTATGGTTACTTTTTGCTGCAACTTATACCCAGAACGATGCTTGGTTCACAAAATCCAGATGGCTGCTTTTATGGGTTGTACCAGCATTTGTATTGGTATTGGTGTTCACGAACCAGTGGCATGGTTTGATATGGCCCCATGTAGTTCCAGTACACACTGGATCTGGAACAGTCTTTGTTTACGATCATGGTATTGGTGCTTGGATCAACGTGATATATTCCTACCTCCTTATGGTAGTGGGAATGATCCTGTTATCCCAGACTGTGATAAACTCGCCGGGTCTCTATAGATATCAGGCAGGGTTACTGCTGGTGGGAGCACTGGTTCCAATGTTATTAAATGCTGTTTATCTTGCAGATATCTACCCTGACCCTGGAATGGATCCAACACCATTTGCATTTCTTGTAACAGGATTTGTATCTGCATGGAGCCTTTTAAGATTCGAATTTTTGAATGTAATGCCGGTTGCACACACAGCACTGTTCAAAAGTATTGATGGAGGGGTTGTTGTTTTAGATGCTCAAAATAGAGTAGTGGAGGTTAATCCTGCAGCAAAACAACTTTTAGGTTTGGAAGGGGAAGTACTGGGTGAAACTGCAAAATCTGTTATGATCTCCTTCCAAGATTTTAAAGAACCCCATGATGGCCTTTCTATGCACTATGAAACACTGCTGAAGAGCTCCAAACCATGCTGGGTGGATGTGAATGTTAAACCTCTTTACCATGGTAATGAATCACTTTTAGGTTATCTAATTTCTCTGAACAACATAACCCAGATTAAAACTGCAGAGGAACGTTCTAAAAAAGCACTTGAAGAGAATAAGCTTCTCATGAAGGAAATACATCATCGTGTTAAAAACAATTTAACCGTTATATCCAGCCTTTTGAGCATGCAGTCCAGGTACATAAAAGATAAAGATGACCGTGAAATGTTCATTGAAAGCCAAAACAGGGCAAAATCAATGGCAATGATCCATGAAATGATTTACAGTTCAATGGGGGAATTTAAACGTATAAAATTTGGATTATACATGGACAAATTGAGCAAAACCATATTCAATGCTTATACAATGGATCCTAACAGAATAAATCTTGAAACAGATTTTGAAGATATATGGCTGGATTTGGACACGGCTGTACCTCTAGGGCTCATACTGAACGAACTCATATCTAACGCTCTCAAATATGCATTTCCTGAGGGAAGAAAAGGTACCTTAAAGGTAACATTCAAAAAAGAAGATGATACGAACTTACTGTTAAGCGTTGAAGATGATGGTGTTGGTGTCCCTGAAAAAAATGGTGTAAATGAAAATAGTTTAGGTTTAATCCTAATAAAGAGCCTTGTTGGACAAATTAATGGAAATATAACCGTTGATAATAAGAATGGACTTAAAATCAATATTCGATTCCCTGAAATGGACTATAACAAACTTTAATTAAATTGAGAGTACAACTAAGGACGAGTAAACTAAAATGTTTAAAAATGAAACGAATTAGAGGTATCAAAAAAAAGTTTTAAGAACTGTTTTTTTAGAAAATAATCCTTAGAAAATAATAAAACTCACTGGATCCAAAAAAATGAAATTTGAATAAAATGAAGAGATGATCACTACTTCATCCTACTAAGGTTAGTTGTTGAATGTGTGAGGTCTGAAAACTCCACATCTGCAGTCCACTTCACCTTACATTCACAGTCAAATTCTTCCAGTTCCTTAGGAACATCTTGATGAAGGTTTGACTGAATTATCAAGCTTTTAAGGCGAGAATTACACTTCTTACAGTTGTAAGGACCTCTTCGTGTTCCGAATGCTGCAGTGTCCATTATAACTGGGATTTTAACGGAACTTCTCACTTCCTTCAGAATTTCCACAACACTCCATATCCATGGGGGCTGGTAGGAACCCTGCTTCCAGAGTAACTCCATTAAAGTGCCCTTATGGATGGTTGCAGGACAAAATGAAACTCTGCTTGCACCGACCCGTTCAGCGTAACGTGCAGATTCAACAGCTTCTTTTATAGCTTCTTTTTCAGATGTGAGTATTGGTTTTACAAAGAGGTAGGCTTTGGCATGAACATTGTAATCTGACTGCATCTTCTTGATGGTTTCAACTGCAGATTCAAAGTCTTCACATGTGAATCCCTTGTTTATTTTGTACTTCCTTGTGTGGTTGTTTGAGGTTTCAAGTCCCATCCCAATCTCAAATAACTTGTTTCCCAGGGCTTCACTGCAGTCACGGAGCACTTCTTCCGTTACGTATTCTGGTCTTGATTCAACAACAACCTCTTCAACATTTTCTTCATCCCTTAAAATTCCTAAAATAGTGTCTCGAGCCTTTTTAGGAACTTCATCCTCGTTCAGGAAGCTTCCAGATACGAAGATCTTCACAGTTGTGTTCTCCCTTATTTCATGCCGGGCCATACGTTTTTTGAAGATGTCAACAAGTTCATCTGCCCCAACATCTACAAGGGGTGAATCTGCAACGTAACTGCACATGGTGCAGCCTCCAGATCCTGAAAGTGCCCATGCACAGCCTGAAGTAGGAAGAACTATAAAAATAGCGTTTCCAATTCCTGAGTAAAGCAGATCTTCACCAGACCAGCTTGCAGCCAGGTCTTCTGGAGACCTTTTTTCCATCTTTTCAATGGCATTTTCTCTGATTTCATGCATTAACTTTTGTATTTCCATTTTAAACCTTTTCCCTTATTTTAAACCAATCACCGTTGTACTAAAAATTATTCCTTAAGGTTAACCTTTTTTCATGTTTCATCTAATGGTTTTATCATGATCATCAGTTCATTCTATAACAGTATAATTTATGGTGATTATAAATTAAAGTACTTGAAATTTTTTGAAGTTTTTAGGGTCCTGATGATATTAAAGACTATGAGTGTGATCTAATGAATGAGGTCTGAAAGTGGTGCATGAAGTCAAGGTTAAATCCGTCCTCAATAAACACAAAAAACGTGACAGCTGGTTTCTAGACAACTACACACTTAATCCATATGCTGGCTGTTCCATGGGCTGCATATACTGCTACACCCGTGGAAGCAAGTATGGCGGTAGTTACACTGATGAAGATGGAAATACTCTGACCACCGATGTGGCCTTGAAAGCAGATGCAGTTCCAATCCTTAAACGTCAGCTTAAAAACAGGCTTCGGAGGGGTGAACGTGGATTCATAGTCCTTGGATCTGCAGCTGAAGCCTATCCTGATGTAGAGGAGGATCTTAAGGTTACAATGGAAATTTTAGGATTGATCAAACGTTTCAAATTTCCTGTTCATGTATGCACCAAATCAAAACTGGTACTGAGGGATCTGGATCTTCTGAAGGCTGTAGATGAAACTGCAGTTCTCCCAGATGATATGGCTTACCTAGAACATGGGGTGTTCATATCCTTCTCATTTTCAACCCTCGACCCGGAACTGGCAGGTTTACTTGAACCTGGAGCTCCAACCCCTCAGGAGCGACTTGAAACCATGAAAAAATGCAGTGAGGCAGGTTTCAAGGTGGGTGTTATCAACATGCCTGTTCTCCCCTTCTTATCAGATTCAGATGAATCATTGGAATCCATGGCAAAAACTGCCAAGGAATATGGTGCTGATTATATTATGTTTGCTGGTTTAACACTCTTTGGTGATGGACCAGAGGACTGCAGAACCCTTTACTATAAATTTCTTGAGAAAAACTTTCCAGAACTCATAACCAAGTATCAGAAACTCTTTAGAAATTCTTCCTACCCCACAAGTACATATCAGAGGGATCTATCGAAAAGAGCAGAGAAGGTTTCGGCTAAATATGGCATAAAAACAAGGATATCATGATCTAATATAAATTCAATGCACTGAAAAATGAGTTTTTATTATTTTAAAATAAAAAAAAGGAGTTAAGTAAGCTTAGAAGCTTGCTATAACTTCTCCGAGTAATTTTATGGATGTTTCTTTGTCGGGTCCTATTGGGGAACCTGCGACGTACTGGGTAACGCCCATGTTGCCGAGAGCTTCGATTTTTGGAACGAACTCTTTTGGAGTTCCAACAACTGAGAATGCGTCCATAAGGTCGTCTGTAACAGCTCCGATTGCTCCTCCGAAGTCACCTTTACCTAGGAATGCTCCGAATTTTGCACCGGTGTCTGTTGGTAGTCCGTGCCTTGCGAATACTGGTGGTGGTGATCCTGCTGCAATGAATGCAACAACTATTTTTGCTGCGTTTAATGCTTTACCAGCGTCTTCTGCTATGGAACAGCATGTGTATGCTGCAACGTCAACGTCTGATAAGGATTTACCTTCTGCTTCTGCTCCTTCTTTTATCAGTGGAACAGCTGCTTCAAAGTCTTTTGGGTTTGATGCGTTAATTAATGCACCGTCTGAGAATCCTCCGGCGGTTTTGAGCATCATTGGGCCCTGAGCTCCCATGTAAATTGGGACTTTTTCCTGAACTGCTTTTGCACCCATAAGGCTTGCACCGCTTTCTGTTTTTTCTCCAGCTAGGAGTGTGCTCATGGTTGCGATTGCGGTTTTGATTGTGCTGACAGGTTTTGTCCATTCGATTCCTAATGCATCGAAGGTTGCTTTGTCACCAGGTCCAATACCGAGTGTTGCCCTTCCGTTTGATAATTCGTCGAGGGTTGCAATAGCAGATGCTGTTATTGCTGGGCTTCTTACGTAGGGGTTGGTTACACCAGGACCCATTTTTATGGTTTCGGTTCCTGCTGCAATTAATGCAAGGGTTTCATATACGTTCTTGTTGTTGTAGTGGTCTGTAATCCATGCGTATTCAAATCCTACGTCTTCTGCGAGTTTGACAAGCTTTACAATCTTGTCTATAGGTTCATTTGGAACAAATTCGATACCAAACTTCATGATTTATCACCATCTCTAGATTTATCTGGAGTATAAAAATATTTTGCCATTTAATCCTAAACGAAAGATTTAAATACTAGTCTCATGGGGCTAGGGGAATCCCCTCATACAATTAAATTATAGGGGCCTATTCCATCCTATTTAAATCATTTTAGGCTTATTTTGAGGTTTAAGATCATAGGAACTATTTTAACATTATTCCTATTTTTAAGTTCAGATCTAATTAAAAAATCTAACTAAAAAAATACCAAGGGAGAATTTATGTATTTCAGGGATTTATGTATTTCAGCATGATCGTCACTGTAACCATATATATATATGGATCTTGCAAGGTTCCCAAAAACTTAGGGTTCCAAAAAAATTTCAGAAGCACTGCTGGTCAGGGTTTGCTCTTTAGATTCCCATATTATATTACAATGCAAAATTTTGTACTTTTCATGTGCAGGTCCTGGGATCCATAAACTAAATAATATGAGAGAAGTTAGCTTGTAAACCACACTTCAATTTTAAACCAATCCCCTGTTTTTTGCAATTTTTTCTGTTTTGTTTGTGTTTCTAAGGGTTGGGGGTATTGTATGTGCTACGATTTAAGGCGTTGGCTGGAGTGTGAGAATATCACTCTATGAAGGCTGTTTTTCCAGTTGTAGCGAAATGTATGAGGACTTGAACCCTTTGCGAATAGCAAAATTGTTCTTGTTTGATGTTGGACTATTTACTATATCCATTTTATATGTGATATTATGTGATGTGGTAGATTTTTTTGTGGTGATATTTGATTGTCAGAGCATTTTGGTTCATGACATTTTAATATATTACTTTCATCGAAAAAATTGTGTAAAAAAATATTAAGTACCCGCTTAAATTAAATTCCAAATATATATTATAAATACTTCCATAGTGTGTTTTTTAAGACCATCCGTCTGATTTTAAACGTGTAAATCCGTTTGATCCTGGCGGAGG
>NZ_JAGGLN010000011.1 GCF_017874455.1 Methanobacterium aggregans
CCATCTTTGCAACTTCAATACCGCCTTCAGGATAGTTGGTGCAGCCTATGAAGGCTATAACTCCAGGTATGTCACCGAAAACTATTGGTGCTCCTACCTTCCTTATTTCAACGTCCTGCACAGGTCCACGTCCTGCCCTGATGTTGAACTTCTCATCCTTAACTGAGCGTTCTCCAACCTTGGTGAGGAGTGAAACTGTTGGGATGTCCCTTGGACATTCCTGTTCGCACCTTCCACATGTGTAGCAGAGGTCGTGCTCGTAGAGTTTTTCCATCTTGGAAAAATCATCCCTGGTAATTCCCATGACTGCATCCATCATTGGGAGGCTGTTGGGACACACCCTGTCGCACCATCCACATTCTGTGCATTCTTTGGCGTATTCAACAACCTCTTCCATGTCGGGGAGCATTTTAAGGTTTTTCCTTTCACCTGAAAGTTTTCTTGCGGCTTTGACAGCAACCTCTCCAACCTTGTCAGGGTTGAGTATGAGAGCGCCTTCAATTTCATCGTTCAGAAGTTCTGACACGATTTTGTCAGGGTCTTCATTGGTCTTGTCAGGCAGTCCAATGCAGATCTTGTCTGTGGTTGCTATGACCACTGCCTTGTTTTTACGGGCCTCTTCAAGAACATCGGTTCGAACGCACTGTTCATCAACAACAACAACATCTGCAACCCCGCTTCTCACGAATTTCAGCTGTTTTGAGATTGGACCAACGATCTTGGCCTGGTTGTTGTACCGTGTTATGTCTATGGCTGCACAGCAGATTCCGCAGACTTCAAGGTCCTCTTCAAGTCCCTCTTCTTCCATGTAGTCCATGATTCCGGCTCCAGGTGCAACGTTGTGTCCTATGCACAGGATAACCGGTTTTTCACGGTCTATGGTTCCAAGTCCCAGTTCAACCAGGGGTGCGTCTTCTGATCCCTTGGGCAGGTTGAGGGCCACTATCTGGGCTATGTCCCCCACCTCCATTCCAACGTGGTCCATGAGACCGGCGTGAAGCACCTTGGATTCAAAGTCCTTGTAATTTCCTTCCTGTCCAGTGTGTGCTGCTGAAAGAAGTTGTAATGACTGTTCTTCAACGTATTCTATTGCTTCCTTCAGGTCACCCAGTGTTTCAGGTTTTTTACCTATGACTGTACGCATGATGGGTGCTTCTATGTCTATGCTTCCCCCCAGATCTATTGGGAAGTCTTCACCTTTTTTATCTATTAAATATTCCAGTAAATGTCTTGAGTGTCCTCCATGGGCTGCAGTTCCTATGCATGATGCTATAAGAACCATTCTGCCCTGCTGTGCCTTTGCATCAATACCGCAGGCTCCCTTCTTACCCAGAAGGTCGCACTTACCGTAGGTGCAGAGGCAGCACATGTCGCAGAAAGGAGCATAGAAAGGCTCATACCTGTTAAGTAGCTTCATATCCCATGATCTAAGGTCTGTTACGCTTGGTTTTGGGGTTGGTCCCATTGGTACCTCTTCCCTCGAAGCCTCAGACCTCTCTTTTTCAATTATCTCACCTATTGAGACCTTGAAATCCTTTGTTTTCCAAAAATTGCCATTGAATTCCTTTGGTTTAGGTGCCATAAGTTATCACCGAATTATTAATGATTTATAATGATGTTTTTCTTTTAGATTAAAATATAATATAAAGTTTGTGTATTACTCCACCATGATACCAGTTCTGAAGGGCACTGATTTTCATTTATAGGCTGAAAAATGTGTTATAAATGTTTTTAAGCCGGAAAAAATGTTTTTTCAATTTTCATATTCCCTAAAAACATGGGATTTTGCCCTAAAATGTTAACACTAAATGATCCTTTGAAAAAAACTATTTTACCCCTAATTTGAACATCCGGTGAGAAAACAGGCGGGATATTGAAAGATTGATTAAAGAATGGGTTATAAATTAAAAGGTTTGACAAAAAAAGAAGGAAAAACTGAAAGAACATCCAAAAAAGGAATCGAAGATTAAAATAAGAGCTAAAAGAAGGAAGAAAAACTGAAAGAACATGGAAAAAGGGAATCATGAACTGAAAGATCCACCAGGAAAGTGGGGGAAAATTAAACGAAGGTTAAGGATTGATTTGGAAGGTGAAATCAGCAGCTGAATAAATGATGAAGATGGTCTGGAGGTGAGTCAGAAGATCAAGATGGTCTGAGATGAAATCAAAAAGAAATAAGATCATCTGGAAAAGAAATAAAATGGTCTGAAGTGAAATTGGGCAGATATAGATTTACCTGGCGATGAGAAGGAATTAAGATCATGTGAAGTGGATAGTGGAACTCAAGGTCCCAGCTACCCATCAGGAGCCGCCTTCAACCATGATGAGTTTCCCGGTTTTAGGGTCTTTGTAAACTTTTCCAAGTTCTGCATAACCAGAACCCTGTCCTGATTGTGTTTGTGGTGTGCTGTTGAGCTGCTGACCCATCTGGATTTCTGCAGCCGCCTGCATGGCTTCCATGGTTTGTTTCTTTTCTTCTGGAGAAGCACTGCTGAAAACTACACTCTGCATGTTCCATGATACAACCAGGCATATGAGAAATCCCACTGCAAGCACCAGCATTGCATCAACAAGGTTGGTTGTTCCTGCAAGTGGATCTTCATCATTGTCCACTAGGATACGGCGTTTTCGTCTTAACATGATCCAAAACCTCCAGTACAGATTCTGCCACGGCTTCAAGGTTGGACAGGTACTCCTCGTACCATCTTCTCCTCACCTTGGAGATCACGTATGCAATACCACCTGCCCCAATACCAACAACAGTAGTGTCGAATGCTATTATTATGGCCTGGGCAAGGGTGTTCACATCCCCCGCACCCAGGGCTGCAAGGCCCGGGCCCATGGGTATCAGGGTACCCATCAAACCCAGGGTTGGACCTAGCCTGGTTACCACATCTGTTTTTTCAAGGCTGCGTGCAGCCTTCAATTCCTCTGCTTCAATTAACTTCCTTGCAAATGCTTCCCTTGACTTGGCACCCATATCAGGGTTGGAAGCAATTTTAATAACTATTTCCTTCTGGGGATCTGAAAGTGTACTGCTTTTAATTATATTAATAAGCTCTTCTGAGCTTCTTGATCTTGATAGATCATTGATTATCGTTTCTATTTCCTCTGTGCTTAGGCGGATTCTGCTTGAATATTCTGAGAGCAGCCCTCCAAAGGCCACTATTGCATAGACCATGAAGGCTAAAAGCCCCACGATCACAGGGATGAGGAGGCTCTGAGAGATAACATGCAGAATACTGCTTAAAAATTCACTACCTGGAACTGCAACCATTATAAACACCTCTAATAACTAATATATCATTGAAATCAACCTTTAACCAGCAAGCTCTTTTTCCGGGTCATGAAAATGCCCAGTCCAACTAGGAGGGCAAGTGCAACAAGAACCCCTGCAACCACGTTGAGTGATGGAATCGTCAGGGGACTGGCCTTGGATGTCATGGCAGTGCTGATATTTGGAATCACTATTGCAGATGCAAGGAAGTAGAGTCCAACGAAGAGCATGAAGTTGCCCAGGAGAACTGGGTAGGGCTTTTTGCTGATCCTGACGATTGCACCCGATGCCATGTAGAATATTCCCATTGTTATGGCAAGGAACAGTGCTGCGTACTTCCCTATCACAAAGGATGATGCACCTATAACCGGTGAAACCAGTATGATTGCTGCGATGACTGCTCCGAAGCAGCATGGGCACGGTGCTATCATTGCCATGCACGATGCCTTGGCATGATCTTTCTTGTTCCTCTTCCACTCCTTGATGGTGTGAAAACCTGCGTAGGCAATAACAACTGCCATTAAAAGGAATATTGCAAAATTGTAGTCGTAAATTACTTTATAAAGAACATCAGTGTATCCCTCTGCAAGTTTTGACAGTAGGAGTATCCCCCCACCGTATCCAAGGGTAATTAAAGCTGCCACCCTTTTCGATAATCCTGCAAATCCCATTGCCAGCCCTATTTTCACACCGAATACAAGAACTGCTGATAAAACTCCTAATTTCCATAGTAACTCGATCATTTTAACCATTCCATGTTCTGCACTTTTTGAATATATAATACTTTCTATTTATTTTTTATTATTACTTTCAGGCCCAGAACAACCAGATCTGTAATAACATCTGGCGAATTAATACTAATAGGGCCTTTACTTTCAAATTCGTATTAAATCTTTTAACATCCCCCAAGCAATTAATCAAATGTTCTTGATAAAAAATTAAGTAAAGTTGATTATATATCTTTGCATTTTTCCAGGCCAAAAGCATGAATTTAGAGTTTGAATAACTCAAGAATTCCATCAGCACGGATGGCTGCATAACTAGTGATTAAAAGTTTGAAAAGCATGAAATAATTTGAAAAACATGGAACAACTCAACAATGGAAAACCAATCAACCAAAGGAATAAAATCAATCCATGAACAATGGAATTTTTCCCCGATTATTCCAAATAAAACTGTAAAATGCAATTAAAAACTATAACATCCAGTTAAAAAAATGTAAAATCCGATTTAAAAAACTACAAAATCCGATTTAAAAAATGTAAAATCTAATTAAAAACTGCAAAATCCAGTTAAAAACTGCAAAATCTAATTAAAAACTGCAAAATCCAGTTAAAAACTGTAAAATCGGATTCAAGCTTTGAACTAAAAAAAATAAAAAAATAGGGGTTTTAACCCTTAAAATATGTTTACTTAACCCAGATATGGTTTATTTAACCTCTTCCCTTGAAGTATCCAACACCTAAAAGTCCGAGAAGTGCGAGAACACCTGCAATAGCAGCAAATGGCACTCCAGAAGAACCTGATGCGCCCTGACTGCTTTTAACTGATATCTCACTTGCCTTTCCATTGTTGGATGAACTTGCCTTGGAAGTGTCACTGCCACTTTTTACAGCGGACTGACTGGACGCAGAGGAGGATGCAGATGAACCTGCAGTGCTTGCTCCCTTACCAGCCTGTGACTGACCCTGACCAGCGTTGGACTGACTTTGACCAACGTTTGACTGGGTGTTTGGAAGGTTCACACTCTTACCAGTTGCCTCTGCAACGGTGCTTGCAAACTTCTTCAGGGCTTCCATGCTCAGGGATGACATCTGCACCAGCTTCTGGTTGAACTGGATGTTTCCACAGGTGTGGTGGCAGCATGTTACACCGTACTGGTTGGTGTAGGTGATGTACTGGTTTGCAAGGTCCGTGATGGTTGCCTTGTCAGTGCTCCACATGTTCCTCATGTTTGCCTCAAGCATCCATCCAAGTATGGATGTGTATGCGTAGGGATTTGATTTTAAGAGGGCACTGCGGATGTCAGGGTTGGTCATGTAATCTTTGGCCAGGGTATCGTACATCCAATCCTTAATTGAGTTGGACTGCACAGCGTCCCAGGCGAACATGTTACCTATCTCCTTTGCAATCTCGTTGGCACCTGCGTATCCCTGGCTGAGCATACCCTCCTTCCACTTGGGATTGGCAAGCCTGGTTCTGAACTCCGTGGCCATGAAACTGTCAAGTGTTTCTATCCTTGGAGTGGACCGTGTGTTTGCAATGTAGGTACTGACATCGTAACCAGAAAGACTCTTTGCAGCCATTGTAAGACCGCCCAGGTACTGGTAAACATCGTCGTTGTCAAGAACTCCGTAGTTGTTGTCCCTGACCTGCACAGTTGCCTGCACAGTTTTCAGCTGATCCTTGAAGGCCTGAAGTCCCCCTATACCGTAGGAGCCTGCACCGTAAATGTAGGACATCCTTGAGAGGTAGGTATCAACAAGATCCGACTGGTCCTTCCACTTGGATGTGTTTGGTACCTGTGCTGCAACTCCTGTTCCATAACCCTCAGGTGCAGGTCCGAATATTCTGGCCCCTGCAAGGGCATCTGCATCTTTAGAGCTCATACCTGCCTTGGTGTACTTGTTGTAGTTGTTCTGGTAGTGTTTCTTAACGTAGTTGCTGTTTGTGCTCTCAGGCAGAGCTGCAACCTGACGGAAGGCCTTGTCCATAATTTCCATGGTGTAGGAGAAGGTGTCCCTGAAGAGACCGCTTATGGTCACAAGCACATCAACACGTGGCCTGTTCACGGTTTTTCCGTTGATATTCAGTGTTAGTTTGCTCAGCGGGGTTACAGTAACACCCACGAACCTTCCTGACTTCCACTGTGGTTCCAGGCCCATGTACCTGAGTATCATGGCTATGGTCTGGCCGTTGGTACGCATGGTTTCAGTTGACCAGAGAACAACACCCACTGTTTCGGGGTAGTGTCCGTTCTTCTTGTAGTAATCTGCGAGCATGTCGTCGGCCATCTGCTTACCTATCAGCCAGGCAGTTGCATCTGGAGCTGATCTCGGGTCGAAGGAGTAGAAGTTTGCACCAGTTGGGAGCACGTCTGGCTTGCGTATTGGATCACCGCCTAAAGCTGGTGACACATACTCTCCATTCAGGGCTGCAAGCAGGGCTTCTATTTCGTAGTTTTGAGAGAGTGCGGCCCGTATCTTTGCCCTGAACTCTGCGTTGTTCCTCTCTGCAGGGTTGAAGCTCACAATGGATTCAACCATCTGATCCAGTATGGTGCCGTTGAGGGCAACTCCAAAGGTGTGGAGTCCGTAGGGCATGAGGGTTGCTGCAAGATCCTCCAGGTGATGTTCAACCTGGTTTTTAATGTCGCTGAATGCTGCTGTCTTCATGTTGAGGCCTATGTCCTGATCCAGGTGGAGTTTGGTTACCATTGCCCTGATCTGTTTTTCAAGAGCTGTTTTACGCTGGCTGTTGCCTGTGTTGTCGTAGCTGTTTATTAGGTCCTGGAGGGTTGAAAGATCTCCGTAGAGGCCTGAGGTTATGAGGGGAGCTGTCAGGTGATCTATTATCACTGCGTAGCCCCTTCTCTTGGCCTGGGTTCCCTCCCCAGTGTTGTCAACTATGTAGGGGTAGATGTTGGGCATGTTTCCCAGGAGAACATCTGGCCAGTCATCCCCGCCAAGTCCCACGCTTCTTCCAGGAAGCCATTCCAGGGTTCCGTGTGTTCCCAGGTGTATGACTGCGTTGGCACCCATTTTATTCTGGAGCCACATGTAGAATGCAATGTACTGATGGGTTGGAGGCAGTGTTGGTGAGTGGGCAATGTCTGTGGAGTTCTCTCCCCATCCGCGCATGGGCTGAGCACCGACAAATACCTTGCCCAGCATGATACCCGGTAAAACAATGTTACCGTTGTAGACCATGACGTTGCCTGGAGCTGGACCCCATTTAGCAGTGACCTCATTTCTGAGTTCTTCTGGCAGTGTGTTGAACCATTCCATGTACTCGCTGAGGGGTATGGTTACTGCACCTGCATCAACCACCTTTTTAAGCTCTCCTGGAGCCCAGGAACCCACGTTGTTTCCAGCCGTGGTGAAGAGTTTGATTATGGATTCAGTTGATACGTTGCCTGATACATCGTAGCCTGCTGCCTTGAGTGCCTTGAGTATGGCTGATATGCTCTCAGGAACGTTGAGGTAGGAAGCACCAACTCCATCCTTACCCCCTGCACTGTTGTAGTAGATAATTGCTATCTTCTTTGCACTGTTGGGGAGTGTTTGGAGTGCTATCCAGTTGTAGACCCTGTTGGTTATTCTCTCTATCCTGTCTGGTAGTGGTGTGTAGTTCTTCACAACGATGCCTGTGTATGGATCTGTTTCTGCTGATTCAACACCACCCATGATTATGGGCTCTATCCTCCCCTCCATCTCAGGCCATGCCACCTGCCAGTAAAGTTCACTGGACAGTCCTGAAGAACTGTTCTTCCAGGTTTCAAGGTCTGAGGCATAGATAGGGGAGAATATTGGTACGTTCATCTTTTTAAGTAGATCTGTGCTGTTCTGGGGGTTGTTGTATATGATGTTGTAGCCAACGCAGGCCACGAGGGCACCTATCCTGGATGTGCTGCCATCCAAGAAGTACTTGGTTATGGCATTTGCCCTGGCAGTGTCGGTTGGTGATGTTACAGCCAGAACCACGTTCAGGCCCTTGGCTTCAAGGCTTCTGAGTATGCTCATTGCCATGTCGCTGTTTCCATTGAAGAACGTGGATGCGTACATCATTACACCCACCCATGCCTTGCCTGGTTTGTAGTGGCCGCTGCTTTTGTACCAGCTCAGGTAGTCGGCCCAGGTTGCGAACTGTGGTGTGGTTGAATCTGGATGGTATATGAACTCTGTTGGATAGTTGACCACGCTGAGGTTTTCAGATGCCTCAACCGGCATTCCAATCCTTTGAAGTACCCTGAGCTGGAACCTCTCCATGTTGTCTGCACCTGTTCCATCCCAGTATGCCCTGAGTTCTGTGTCGTTTGCATCTATTTTTGTGTTGTTTGAAAATGTAACACTGCACCTTAAAGCCATTATCTTGGCATTTGAATCGGATATGAGGGGCATTAAATTTGAGAGCGTGCCTGCTTCACTGATCATCTCTATGATTATGAGGTCTGCCCTGTTTGCCAGCTGTTTTATCCTGGCCCTGGTGTCTGCAGATGTGAGATCCTCGTTGGTGAAGAATTTCAGGTTGAAGTAGTATCCCTTCTCCCGGAGTTTCTTGTTTGAATCAACGAATGGCTTGGCGTAGCTGGGACATCCACTTATTATGAGCATGTTGTATGCCCTCAGGTTCACACTTGCTTCACCGTAGAGTGTGGGATCCGTGACGTTCCTCTGGGAGACTGACACGTTCACTGTCTGGGACAGGTGTCCACCTGCACCCACAGTTAAGTTGAAGTTCTTTTTATCGCTTGTGAAGTTAACCTTGTACTTTCCACTTCCCATCCTGGTTACTGCTACGCCCTTCACAGTGTTTCCAGCTGCATCCTTCACAGTTACAGTTGGGAGCTTGTTTGAAAGGGCCTCAGGATGTTCCAGGGTGATGTTCAGGGTGATCTCGGGATCAACTTCGCTCTTTGGGGCCTGATTTGAAGCAGGACTTGAAGCCTGATTTGAGGCCTGGTTTGAACTCTTCACATTTGGAAGGTTTCCAGAGCTGTTCAAGGTAACAGGATCAGCTGTCTGAATGCGGGTATCATTGACAGGGTCTGCAGCTGAAACTGCGGATCCAAAAAGTGTTATTCCCACTAAAAGACCAATAAGAAGCATAAGTATATGTTTTTTCACATTTTCACCTCCTTTTTTAAGTTTTGGTAAGCACAGATGATTATTCAAATATGCTTGATAAAAAATTAAGTAAAGTTGATTATATATAGCTTTCCATTTTACTTTAATAAAATCCATTTTACTTTAAAAAAAATAAAGCAAACTTTATATACTAGTTGGGAGCCAATATGTAATGTGGCAGCATATTACAACTTTAACAACGATAAAGGTCCATTTTTGATGTTTTAAATAAAAAAAGGGATCTGCGGGTGCAGGTCCCACCATTTCCTCCTCAGGATTTTCCCCCTCAGGATCTGATTTTTTTTAGAAGTTTTAGATGAAAAAAAGGGATATTCTTATTTTAAAAAGCTTACTTTAAAAGGGAACCACAATTAACATTCTTATTTTAAAAGGGATTTAAAAAAGAAGTTTTTAGGTATTTTATGCCTTATTTCCTTCCCAATAACGAAATCAAGCTTAAAAATTAATATTTTTATTGCAGGTTTTTGAACTACTAGGAACTTCCCAATGGTTGATAGTTTCAGGTAACTCCCAGTTCTGAATAATTTTTTAGGTGTTCATTAATGTAAATAGACAAAAAAAAGAGTTTGTACAGCTGTGGAAGAGGGTACATGAAAAAAAATTATGCAGTTGCAAAGTTGGTCTGTATCTGAGGTATATCAGTATCGTTAATTGCAGTGATATCAACAGGTTTTTCCAGCTGTTTGTTGTGTACAGGTACTGATAAGGTAGCGTGTAATTCAATGGCTTCTTCCTTGATCCTTATCTGCATGGTAACTTCAACCATTCTTTTCAAAGAGAAGGGGTTTAGGTTAAGTTTTTTGGAAGCATCAACTATCTCCAGGGCTACTGGAACATGATTTTTATCAAAATCCAGTATCACATTCTCCCCCATGTCTATTGATTCCCTGTATTCATAATCATCAATGATTCGAATGTAAAGAGAATCTGCAACTGGATCGTAATGTTCTTCAATCTCAAATTCTTTAACTACCATCTTATCGCACCCTTTTTTTAACATTTTCCTTATATGTTGTGATTACCTTTAAGCTTTTGGTTACATGTTCTACTGCGACAACAACAACCAGATCATACCTCGATTCATTATTTTTAAAGGGATATTTAACTTTGAATTTGCTGAAATTTTGTTTTGAAATAGCTAAAGGAGTTTCATTTAAAATAGAGTTAACTATAGTATCATAGGATATCCCACGATCTTCTATTTTTTCTTTGACATGTCCTGTGAAAACAATTTTATCTTCACGGATATCTTTTAGAAAACTTAAAATTTCGTATATATCCCAATCTTCACTCAAAAAAACTCAACCCCCACCCTTCTTGGTTAAGCTTATTTTTAAACATTATCATACTTAAATAGTTTTATTTATTAAATTTTATAAAAATAAAAAAAAGTTTTTCCATGTTAGTTTTTACTAAAAAAAGAAAATAAATCTATTTTCGATTGCACTACATGTAAAACGTGTTCACAACCCTCTTTGCAAGCTGATCCTGCAGGTGGGGGTAATATACGTAGTCAGCCAGTATCTTTATCCTTTTACCGTCCTGTACGAACTGGAAGCTGCCCCTGAAATCTGTTACAGGCCCGTCTATCTTGAACTGTCCCGGGAAGTAGGTTCCGTTGTTGGAGAAGTTTCCGTAGCCTGTCCAGTTACCGCAGTGGGTGGTGAAGGTTCCGTTCATTGGCGTTGCAAACACAGCACCTGTGATGTTCCTGTTCCAAAGTGCAGCCACGGTGTTGTAGTTTATGTTTATGCGGTCCAGTTCACCTGTGCCGTTGAGCCCGTCTATGGTGTAGCAGAGGGGATCTTCATTGTTCTCAGCTCCAGGGAGAACTATCTTGAAGTTGAAATCCTTGCCTGTACCGTTTATCCTGTAGTAACCCACGAAGGATTCTTCGTTCTGGGAGTGTGCTGGTATGGTTACGTAGGATGTGTAGTTGTAGGGGATCTCAGGGAAAACAAGGTTTATGAGGGCTCCTGATGCTGTTCCTGCGGCTAAGAGTCCCAGGAGTACCACTGCAGAGATTAGAATGATGCGTTTGTCCATGCTGATTTTGCTCCTAAGATGAAAAGATTTGATCCTAAAATAAAAATAAAAAAGAAAATGTATTCAATGTTTTAGTTTGGGTTAATCTCGTACAGATTTATGCACTGGTTGCCATGTGCTCGCAGAAAACAACGGGCTGCGTGATACTTAAGTTCACACTTCCATCGGAGTTGACTGTTACAAGGAACTCGTAGCTTGCACAGTGAACTCCTTGAAGGAAGATTGCTCCCTGTGTTGCATCGCTTGTAACGTTTATTGAGTCGTCAGTTACATTTGATGGCATTGCGTAAACCAGCTGTGATAACTGAATGTTCTGAAGTATTGCACTGTTATCTGGTGCTGTCTGTGCGTTGGACCATGCTTTTATGGTGGAATTGGAGGTCTGATTCTGTCCTGCGTACTGGTTGCTTGCAAGGTCTCTTAAAACCTTAACACGCATTGTTGTACCTTCAGGAAGAGCTTTGTCTCCGTATCCCAGTAACTGGCTGAGGTTTATCTGAGTTGTACCTGTTGAAGGTTTCATCCAGACTTCTGCAAAGTAGGTGTCAGGTTTGGTCTGGTTTTCCACCGTCACATTGGAGATCACAACTACTGCATGTACCCAGCAGTTTGCCTGGTTGTAAAAGGCCATGTCTGTTCCCTTTCCATTGGAGGCACTGGTTTGGCTGTTGTTGCTTGTAAGTGAAAATGCTGCGATTCCCAAAACTGCTATAATTACCACTGCTAATAATGCTATCGTCCATTTTTTCATAAATAAGACTCCTTAAATAACTGCAACTACCTTGTAAGCCACAATTGCTACGAATACGAGAAGTAAGGGGACAATTGCAACGTTTATTCCTTTCATAAAGGTTTTAACGCTTCTGTTCTCTGCCTCTGAGCTCATGATCTCCTTGAGTGCTAAAAACAGTATCAAGGCGACCACAGCTACCATACTGTAGGTCATGACGTCCGCGGTAGTCACCGTTGTTGCTGCAGTGGTGACTGTTGTTGCTGTGGTTATCATGATCCCTACTTTAGTGTTACACATATATAATATTCAAAGAAGTATAATGTACCCTATATTTTACAGGCACATGGTTCTGTACTCCCATTTTTCCAAAAACAAAAATTAAAGAAAGTTTATGATCATATTTGGGGGTACAAACTTTTAGAGGGTGCATCTAAATTAATTGCGTTAACTGAAACTGAGTTTCAACAATATCACAAGATGGGAGTCCCTGAAGATAAAATTGAAATTGTTCCAAATGGAATTAATTTGTCAGAGTATCAGAATCTTCCTAAAAAAGGAGAATTCAGAAAAAAGTATAGTATTGATGATAATGAAAAATTCATTTTGTATTTAGGTAGAATAAATAGAATAAAAGGTCTTGATTTACTTTTAGAATCATTTTCAGAGATTTCAAAAGATTTAGATGATGTTAAACTTGTTATAATAGGGCCAAATGATGGATTTTTGGATCAATTAAAAAAAATAGTGAAAAATTTAAAATTAGCTGATAAAGTTATGTTTCCAGGCCCATTATATAAAGAAAACAAATTAGAAGCCTATATCGATGCAGATATTTATGTTTTACCTTCTATTTATGAAACATTTCCTAATACGGTTATAGAATCGTGCGCATGTGAAACTCCAGTTATATTAACCGAGGGGTGTGGAATATCAGATTTAATAAGAAATGATGTTGGATATGTAGTTAAATTTGATAAAAATTCTTTAAAAGATGCTTTACTTACAATTTTGGAGAATGATGAATTAAGGAAAAATTTAAGCAAGAAATGTTCCAATTTCGTTCAAGTTAATTTTAATTTAGACAAAACAATGAATAAACTCGAAGAGATTTACACTCATGAAATAATTGACTAATGGGGAGTATCACATTGTATAATCCATTTAAGCCCAAGAAAAAGATCAAAATAGCAATTATAACCAATATACCCACTCCTTACAGGAAAAAACAGTGGGAATATTATTCAAATTGTGAATATTTAGACATAACGGTTTTTTACTGTGCCAATATAGAAAAAGATCGCTATTGGAACGTTGATTCTTCAGAAGGCATAAAAGAAGTTTTCCTAAGAGGCATAAGTTTTAGATCTTTCCATTTCAATCCCGGAGTTTTAAAAACAGTTTTTCAAGACTTTGATGCGTTTTTCGTTGGAGGATATGGTTATCCTTCCGTATTAATGTCCATTTTTGCTTTAAAACTTTTAAAAAAGCCTTGGGTAATGATTATTGATGGTATTTGTCCATTAAATTTAAAAAAGGGAAATTTTATAATTGAAAAAATCAAAAAAACGTTGATTAATGGTGCAGATGCATATTTTGCAAATGGTACTGTTAGTGCCAAATACCTAGAGAAATATGAAGTACCTCCCAAAAAAATATTCAATCAATATATGACCGTTGATGTTGATTATTTTGTGAAAAAAGGAAATGATGCATCTAAATTCAGAAGTGAAATCAGGAAAAAATATGATATAAATGAAAATTCTGTTGTTATTATGTATGCAGGACGTTTAATTGAACACAAAGGCGTTCAAGACTTGATTAAATCTGTTAAAAACCTTAAAAATAGGAATATTAATGTTAAAACATTGATAGTTGGTGAAGGCAATTTTAAAAAGGAATTAATTAAACAATCAGAAGATATAAGAGAAGAGGTTATATTTGCAGGGCATGTAGATCCTGCAGAAATTTACAAATATTACTATGCTTCAGATATCTTTGTTTTGCCAACGTATGATGATCCATGGGGTTTGGTTGTAAATGAGGCTATGGCTTGTGGACTTCCTGTAATTGTAACAGATGCCACAGGATGCTTTTTAGATTTAGTAAAAGATAATGGGTATATTGTTAAATCCCATGATATATGCGAACTATCTTTATCGATAGAAAAAGCTATGAAAAACTCTGTAAAACTTGGAAATAACTCTTATAAACAAATTTTAGGATGGAACTATGAACATAGTTTGATGAATATTATTAATTTAATTTGCTATATAACTAGTTTATAATTTCTACAGGATAAGGTGTATTAAATGAAAATACTCAGTGTTGTTACTTCTGTACCTTCAGAAAATGCCATGTGGTGGAGAATTTTAAATATAATTCGTATATTAAAATCTGAAGGCCATCAAGTTGATTTAGTTTGTTTTAGCAAAGCTAATAATTATACTAAAAATTCAAAAATTATTGATACAAATAATATATCAGTTATATCATCCCCATATGTTTATGATTTTATTAAATATTTACGCAACATAAATTTTAGTCAATATGATTTAGTTTATGGAAATACTCATTATGGCACTTTAATTTCTTTAATTTTAAAAAAAGTTGCAGATACACCATTAATATTTGATGTACATGGTGGTCTTGTGGAAGAGTCACAATTGGATAATCAAAATATTCTCTTACAAAACTTTAAAAAATTAGTTGACAAACTTGACTTTTCTTTTTCCGATAAAAATATATGTGTTTCAAAGACCATGATCGATTATTTAAATAAAGAAAAGAAAATAAGAAAAGATAAACTTCATTATGTAACTAATGGAGTAGATTTGAATTTTTTTAAGCCAAAAGACTCCAATAACATAGACAATATTAAAACAAAGTTGGGTATACAAGATAAATTTATATTTGGTTATATTGGTGGGTTTCAAAGTTGTCAAGGGATTGAAAATTTTTTAGGGGCTGCAAATAAATTTGAGGATGAAAATATAGTTTTTTTATTAGCAGGTGCCTCGAATGGATTTAAAGAGAAGAATATAATCCAATTACCATTTCTCCCTAGAGATCAAGTTTTAAATCTTTATTCAACTTGTGATGTTCTAGTGTTACCTCGCCCTAATTGTTTAGCTACACAAATAGCAGCTCCTACTAAATTTTCAGAATACTCTGCTATGGGTAAACCCGTACTAACCACTAATGTTGGGGATGCATCAAATTTTGTTCGTGAATACAAATCAGGTATGGTCATTGAAGATAATTCCATCAATAATTTGATTATTGCAATGGAAAAATTTAAAAATTTGGGAGATACTAAATTAGATAAAATGGGTAAAAGATCAAGAAAACTAGCTGAAAGTGAATTTGACTGGCAAAAGATTAAAACTAATTTACTAAAATCTATTTCATAGGTATAAAAGATGAAAATAGTTAATCCTTTAAACTTAAATGATTGTAATATAAACTTATTCATAAAGTTTGTAATATTTAACTTAGTATTAATGTTAACATTAACATCCTTAGATCTAATAGGATTTCATATTCCAATTTTAAGAGAATTATCATGTTTTATATTTCTCACATTTATACCCGGACTAATTCTCCTTAGGATTCTTAGAATACATAATATAAACAATGCTGAAACATTTGTACTGAGTGTCGGCTTAAGTGTAATTTATTTAATCTTTTTAGGGTTTTTAATTAATTTATTTTATCCTTTAATGAATATTAAGCCAATTTCTTTATTCCCTTTACTTGTTACAATTTCATCAACTACACTCATATTATTAGTGATAAGTGTTTGTATTGATAAAAAATTTTCAAAAAATGCTTATATTAAAAGTGAAAAATTTTTTAACCCACAAGTTCTTTTTTTAGTTTTAATTCCCTTTTTTGCTATTATTGGAACTTACATTATGAATGTTTATCAAGAAAATATTTTATTAATGTTACTGATAATAATTATTAGTATTATTGTTTTTTTAGTTAGTTGGGAGAAAATACCAAAAAAAATGTATCCTTTTGTTATATTTATAATTTCAATATCCCTCTTGTACCACACATCTCTAATTTCACAATATCTTGCAGGTTATGATATACATTCGGAATATATAATAGCAAAAAAAGTAATCGAAAATTCAATATGGTATCCTAAACAATTTTCTGCTGTAAATTCTATGCTAAGTATTTCGATTTTAGGTCCAATATATTCCATACTTTTAAATATGAATATTGTTTGGATTTTTAAGATTATTTACCCTTTTTTATTTGCTTTAGTGCCAGTAACATTGTATCAAATATTTCTAAAACAAACAAATGAAAAAATAGCATTTTTTGCATCATTATTTTTCATGTTCATGTTCACATTTTATGGCGAAATGTTTCAACTTGCAAGACAAGAAGTTGCGGAATTATTTTTTGTATTATTAATCTTAATCATGATAAGTAAAAAAATGGATTACATAAAAAGATCTGTTTTATCTATTCTATTCACATTTTCATTAATAGTTTCACATTATTCTTTGTCTTATATTTATATTTTCTTAGTAGGAAGCTTAATAGGATTAAACTTTATATTCAAACGGTTCAAAGAGGATCATTCAATAAATAAAAAGGCCAAAGTTAGTTTTACATTTTTTATATTTTTTACAGTTGTTTTATTATCTTGGTACATTTACACCTCAGAATCTGCGGCTCTTGTTGCTTTATTAAATGTTTTTAGTAATATTTCAAATAATTTTTTAACCGAATTTTTAAATCCAACAAATACACAAGGTTTGGATCTGGTTATAAGGACAGAAAGTTCATATTTTTATCTTATAACTAAATTATTGAATTTTATTTTTAGTTTTTTCATATCAATAGGGTTTTTAAAGGTTTTAATAGAACATATATTTCCAAGATTCATATCTAACAAGACATATAAGTTTGATAATGAATACTTAATATTCTCCATATCCAGCTTTTTAATATGTTTAATGTCTATTACTGTTCCCTTCTTTGCCAGTGCCCTTGAAGTGACCCGACTTTACCATATTACGCTTTTAACTTTATCTCCTTTTGGCATTATAGGAGGACTTTATATGCTCAAAATAGGTAAAAAAATCTTAAAATTACCTGAGAGAATAGCAAATGAAAACGCAGGTTTTAAATTTTTATCCATATTACTTGTAACATTACTGTTATTTAATTCTGGATTTGTTTTTGAGCTAATGGATGATACCCCAAGTTCTATTGCTTTAAGCTCAAACAAAGATTATCCTAAGTTTAATACAGAAGAATTATACGGGGCTCAATGGTTATCAAATTCAATTCCAAAACATTCAATATTATACAGTGACACTTATGGCCGTTTCATATTGAGAGAGTTTAATATAAATCCAACTCCATTTTGGGGAGATACTAAAAAAATAGAGAATTTACCAATATACTTGAGGTCTTTCAATGTTAAAGGCCATATATACAAATCAAATCATGAGAATACAAATGAAATAAAATTAGAAAATTCTAATTTTTATTGGCAAGTATTAATAAATAAAAATGAAATTTATTCAAATGGTGGATCTCAAGTATATATTTAATCAAAATTCATTTTTATAACATAGATAAAAGAATACGAGTTAAAGACAATTAGTCCAATTGTTTTATAATGATCTAATGAGGTCATAATTGTTTTTAATCTCATTATTTAAGTTAAACAGTTCCTTTTCTTCGAGGATTTTTTTTATTAATCCTTTAATATCCCTGTTTTTAAGATCTTTCAATGGAACAACCCACTTATGATTACCATAAACATATTCAGCCATTCCATAGGTCTTTTTACTGTAAGCAAAGAAGATAGTTGGCACACCAATAGAGATGGCATTAATTGCACAGTGCATTCTAGCAGCAATAACAACATCACAGGAATATAATATTTCTTTCGTTCCAATGAACCCCGAATCATCTTCAACAAGAGTAATATTATCAACAACATCCTCGGATATCTGGGATTTTATTAGTTTCAAATATCTCAGATCATCATCATTTACATCAAAATCACATACAACATGGGGTATTAAGGTTATTTGTGCATCAAATTCTTTAATAAGTTCTGTTATTAAGTCTGCTTGGGCTTTGATAACTACATCCATATCTGATTTAAAACTGTAACTGGAGGATAATGGACTTAAATTTATTCCAATATTTAATTTATCTGAAGTTTTCTTGTTGATACTATCCAGTTTTGGAACTCTGAAAGCAGGATCCGGATATTCTGTAAAGTTTTTCATTCCTAAATCAGTTAAATATCTGGTTGTTACAGGTTCTCTTGAGGTTATGAGATCTATTCGATTTAAATGGTCAATAAATGCTTTTTTTGCTTTGGGGTAACCTTCAAATGGTCCAATGGAAGCACCCCAGATCACAAAAATTTTGCCACGAGATTTTACAAAATCACCAAAATGTATCAGAGGGTGATAATACTTTTTTTTAGGATTATAGTTCTGTGGAAGAGTGTAAATATCTCCTCCAATTGAAAATATTATATCACAGTCCTCAATCCATTTTAAATCTTCTTGGTAAAATTTTTTGGAGTAAAACCCCGTTATTTGTCCCATTATCCCATTTAACCTTGATATTGACAACAAATTATGAAATTTTCTTGGAACCACCTCCACATTACATCCTTTGAGCCTATTTTTATCATCTTCCGGACGAGGAGATATATATTTAATATGGGCATTAGGCCACACTTCGTGGATAATTATTTCAGTTCCTCTTACAATGGCTTCACAGCCGTAGTTGTAAACTCCCCATATTCCATAAAGTCCAATTGTTGGATCATCTTTAACCATTTTAAACCTCAAAATAATCTTTTTAAATAATTTACAGGAATTCTAAACATATTTTTTAACCTCAATATGTTTTCATATTTTTTTATCCTTGATTCCAATTCATTGCAATCTTCCCAGAAACCTTTTGTAGATTTGTCCAAACGGTGTTTTGGCCACAAATCTTTGCTTAAACTTCGTACTTCATCAGTTAATTCAATAAATGTTCTGTTTTTATTGTAAACAGCCCCATCAGAACTCACCCTTTTCTTAGGATACCGGGAATTTGATAGTTCTTTTTTGTACAACCTACCTTTTAAGAGTACCCTTTTCTTTTCAATAACTCCCCACTGGCTTTTCAATATTTCTTCAATTCTTATTTTGCTTAGATTAAGTTTATTAGAACTTTCTAATAAATTTTGAGCCAGTGGTGTTCTTGTAATGATGAGTGAGGTTCCTTTGTAGTCTTTAACGTATTCTGGAAGCCACGCATCCATGAAGGTCACATCAGCCAGTTCACCGAACACGTCATCACAGAAGTTGCAGGCATTTTGCTTAAAATAATGATATTTCCACAAATGTAAAGGCAACCCTGAATAGTATTTAGGAATTCCTTCCTCATTCTTTTCATTGATTGCAACATGTGAAAAATCTGAAGCTGGTTTATCCACAGATTTTCTGCGGAAATCCATTTTTAAAAGTTGTTCAACAGGAACTCCAGATTCAAGGGCAAATAACTCTGTGCAGAAACGATTTTGGAGTTGACCACAGGTCAGGGAAGCAATTACTTTGATCTTACTTTTGAGTTTTGGAATTCTTTCCATTGCCAACCTCAACGCATAAACAACACATGGAAGGACTATAACCGCATATTTGGTTTCGTTTTTTTCCTTTAAAATTTCTTTTAAAACCCCTGATATTTCAACGGGATAATAAACAGAGCCTGCACATGAATTTACTTCTTCTATATTATTCAATATTTTAAACTCAAATATCCTATCCTCATCAGGAGATGTTCCAACTGCAACGACCTTGTCCACAATATTTTTTTCAAGAAGTGATGTCAAAAAAGATGTTGCAGCTCCTCCTGAAGCACTTTTCAACCTTTTTTGTTCGTTCTGTACATGACCAACGTAGCAGTCAATGTAGTAACCTGCACACTCATCATATTTTATATCCAGACTTTCACTGAATAATTCATGGGAAAGAATGTCCTGATTCTTTTCGTGATCATAAAAAGGACAAATATCAAGACATATGGAACAATTATCCTTGCATGAACCGTTTGTATGGGGGATTAATTCTCCTTTGTTCGACCAGTCCATTTGAAGGTTTTTTTTGGGACATACTCCTGCACAAACACCACAGCCTATGCAGTAATCATTTTTAACAACAACATCAGTAACATTCATGTTATCACTTACTCCAAATCCTGTAAAAAGAGAATATAAGAATTACAATTGAAATCATTAGGAATATGAATCGTATCCACAAAGAAACTCCTATGAGGGTTATAATGGTTTGTACAATTAAAACTATCCAGACCAGCAAGACTTCTTTAGAGAGTATTAAATCCCTTGGAACCACTTTTCTGGAAAGATAAAATGGCACGAAGATTATAGTATTAATTGCATATGAAATAAGGTAAGAAACTGCCAAGCCTAATGATCCAAGATTCTTGAAGAACATAATGGCCACTATGAACAAAATTCCCCAGATAAGATTGCTCAAAAATCCCCACCACATGAGGTTTTTTGCTATTAATTTACGTGCAATTCCCTCTTTATATGATGTTATACAGCTTATAAACATCATAATTGCCAGGGACTGTAAGAA
Organism: Methanobacterium aggregans; assembly: GCF_017874455.1. Classification (NCBI taxonomy): domain Archaea; kingdom Methanobacteriati; phylum Methanobacteriota; class Methanobacteria; order Methanobacteriales; family Methanobacteriaceae; genus Methanobacterium; species Methanobacterium aggregans. Next base: position 20,569 of record NZ_JAGGLN010000011.1, read on the forward strand.
GACTGTTGAGAAGTAACCTTGACCGTAGAAAAATGCAATAATTTCCGGAAATGAAATTAGGGGTAATGCTATTATGATAACAAGGACCCAACTTGTAAGCACATTAACAGTTTCTAGAGCTTTGTTTTCCTTATTTATATTTGCAGAAACCATTGGGAGTAGAACTCCTCCAATAACTGAGGGTAGGAATGCGAGTGCAGTTCTCCATTGGTCTGCTGCGTTGAAGAGTCCTAACTGTCCATAGCCGCCAGGAGTGTTTATTATGATTACGTTTGCAATCCAAATAACTGGTCCAACCATAACGCTGGAGAGCATGGAAGGCAATGATAACTTCCAAATAACATCTTTTTCTCTCCACGATTTAATGTAACTTATACTGATTTTAAATCTTTTAACCAAATTGTTGATGGTTAATTTATAAAGGATGAAATTTATTATGCTGTTTATCACCATTGCAGTTACTGCACCTGTTAAACCAAAGAAATAAACCCCAGTAACTGTTAATGATGCAGATATTACTCCCTGGAATATTGCTATCCTTGCAAGGTCCTTGAAGGCCCCGAAACCTGCAATGGATCCAGACTGTATTCCCACCATGGTGTTGAAGATGAGAAGTATAGATGCAATTCTTAGTGCAGGTGCCAGATCAGGTGCAGCTAACGTGTTTGCTGCAAGCCAGGGTGCCATTACAAAGAGTATGATGCACATCACAACTCCAGATGCTAGCCCAAAGAGATTTGTGAGGCCCATGATGCGTCCAGTTCGTTCTGGATCTGTTTGGTGTAGCTGTGCTATGTATTTCGTGGCGGTTATTCCCAGACCCAACCCTGCAAATGTTGAGAACAATATGACTGTGCTGTTTATCATTCCCAGCTGACCGTAGCCGAATTTACCCAGTAACCTTGCAGCTATTATGGCTGCAATCATTGGAAAACCCTGAGAAGCCAAAGCACTGATCAGGTTCCAGAAAATACCATAAATGAGCTTTCCCTTCAAGCTTTCCCTGTCATCACCTTTAGCGTTTCTTATCAAACTTTTGAAGGGTATTTTGAGCTTACTCATGATAATCAGTGTGGAAAACTTTTAAAACAAAAATATTAATATAAAAATATGGGATTATATGGTTTTTGTTTACTTATTTACATCAAAACTTTATTTTATTAAGATATAAATGTTTTGAAGGTAAGTCGTTATTTTAAGAATAAAAGAAGGATAAAACTCTGAAGGGTTAAGTTTCCAACATTTAACCAAAAGAAAATCTTCTACTCTCTCCTACCATCATTGCTTCCCGTGAACAAAATTGTCGGGATAACTCAATATTATCACTATCAAACAAGATTATTTTAGATAGTAATTATTGCCCGCATAAAACAAAATTGTCTCTAACTGCCATTATTGTCCACCATGAACAACCCCTTCAAATATGATCTATCTATACTTATTGTGGGTTTTAAAGTCCAGATCAACCTTAAACTTCAATTTTTGTTCAATAATAGTCATTCAGCATAGTATTCCATGGAAAATAAAAAAATAACCATATAATAATTATTATCAATCAAAAACTTCAAGGTGAACCTGTGGAAGAACCTGAAGCATTCACTGCTTAAAATGGCAGGGACTTCACACAAAAACAGACAGAAAAAATAATGAAAGCCTCTCTCAAGGAACATCATGGTTCACAGGAGTGAACTGGCCCAGATATTCCTTGAGGGCAGAAACCTGGCCAAAAACTTCACTTCGGGTGGGTAGAAGCAGAAAATCTGCTTAAATAGAGTTCATCAAGTTCCTGTCGTTTTCATCTCTATCCAGGAATGCCAGCACCCTCATTCTTTCATGAATAAATTCTCTGGGTGGAAAGTAACAACAAAGAGTTAAATTAGCCTTGATATCAAGTTTTTCCAGTTCTAAAAAGTGTTTCAAAGGCGGTTTTACCCCTTTTCTCTCCCAATCAACACACTATGGAGATCCTTAATAAAAAAAGTTTTTAATAATATGAGTACAATAAGTGTAATGTATAACGAAGGATAAAATAAGTATTGGAACTATTTTTAGATTAATTAAAGGAAAATTAGTGGGCAAAAAACCAAAATAATGGATTTAAATAGGCCTGTTGTCTCAGAAAATATTAGCATGGAAGTGCCAAAATCAAAAAGGATTGGAAGTATTCGATATGGTATGGTTACCTGAAAAGATTCAAGCAACAATTGTAAAAATCTTCATACTGTCCCATTTAAACCTTTTAAAAGTATCCAAGTTCAAGAAAAACAAATCCATCAAATTAAATGTTGGATGTGGAACTGTAAAGTTTCCAGGATGGATTAACATCGATATTATACCTGCTGCGGACCTTATCCTTGATGTGAGAAAGAAGCTGCCCTTTGAAAACAATAGCGTTGACATGATTTACAGTGAACATTTCATAGAGCACATCACCTTCAACAAAGGCAAAAAGACAGTAACTGAATTCTGTAGAGTACTCAAAGAAGGGGGTGTTTTAAGAATAGCCACTCCTGATCTAGATCATCTAATTGAAAAGTATTGTAAAAACTGGAAAGATCAGGATTGGTTATCCTGGCCTGAACATGGGTTCATACAAACCAGAGGTCAAATGATAAACATCTCATTTAGATGGTGGGGACACCAGTACCTTTACAATGAAGAAGACCTTACAAAACTTCTCAAAGAAGCAGGATTCAAGGAAATAAAACGTTGCAAACTTAATAAAAGTAAATATAAGGATTTAATGGGTAGGGAAACCAGAAAAGATTCAAAATTAGTGTTGGAAGCTGTAAAATAAAGAAAATGCGGGATAGATCCTTTATTTTTCTTGAAATAGTGGTTTCTTGAAATAGTGGTGCTTTGTTCAAGACATATCCTGACAACCATCAGCAGAAAGTACCAGCAACCCATTTATCAAGCCAAGAAGACTGGAAGGCATGACATGATCTAAATGAATTTATCCTAAGGCAGTTGCTTCTGAAAATTAAGAGACACACTTAATTTATTAAAAGATGGCAACAACCCAATACCAAAGATTTATCACCACCCGCCACAAGATATAACTACATAATAATTGTTATTAATCAAAAACTTCAAGGTGAACCCATGGAAGAACCTGAAGCATTCAAACTGCTTGAAATGGCAAGGGATTCATACAAAAAAGTGGGAACTATTTTTAATAGGGTTAAAGCTGAATCTGGAGCAGGTAAGCACATCCAGACCATTCAGAGGGAGAGATCCAGTTTCCCATCCTTCTGGGACAACATGATCATGGTGCTGGTCTACCTTGCAGCACTCATAACTGCAGAGATGGTAACTGCCGGCTGGAGCATGGAACTTGGATTTGTCATGTACACAGGCATACTCCTGGCACTCCTCTTCCACGCGTCACTCATCAGGGATGAGAAGTTCTCCTACCTCCTCATGTCCATGATGGCACTGCCCGTCCTGGGGATGGTGGGACTTTCCCTGCCCATCAAAGTCCAAGACCCCCTTATCTGGTTCCTGGCCTCGGCTGTTTTCCTCCTAGGGGCATCCTACGCCATAATAAAGGTTCAGGAGCTGAGGCCTGAAGAGGTTGGTCTGAAGCTGGGCAACCCCAAGGTTCAGATCCTGATAGCCCTGAGCGGGGTTCTCCTGGGAGGAGTGGAGTACCTGATACTCAAACCAGCACCCCTCATCTCCAGCTTCACACTGGAATGGGTGCTCCTGGGCACTTCAATACTTCTAATATCCTCCGGACTTGCAGAGGAACTTCTTTTCAGGGGAATAATCCAGGGAAATGCTGAGAAAGTGTTTGGAAATGCCTACGGACTGCTCTTTGCAGCCCTGGTATTCACGGCAATGCACCTCGTCTGGAATTCCATCCTGGACCTGGTGTTCGTCTTCGCTGTTGCCGTGTTCTACGGTTACGCCTTCCAGAAAACCAGGAGCATATCCGGTGTGACCTTCTCCCACGGAATTGCAAACACCTTCCTCTTCCTGGTACTGCCGTTTCTGCTGGGCTGAAGGGATGATCAAAAAGTTGATCCTATTTTAAAAAAAAGTTGATTACAATATCTTAAAAAAACTAATTAGATAATTAAAAAGCTAATTATAATCTTAAAGCTAATTAAATCCTAAAAAAAACTAATTAAATTAATTAAAAAACTAATTACATCCTTAAAACTAATTAAATCCTAAAAAAACTAATTATAATAATTAAAAAGCTAATTATATCCTTAAAACTAATTAAATCCTAAAAAAACTAATTATAATAATTAAAAAGTTAATTATATCCTTAAAACTAATTAAATCCTAAAAAAACTAATTACATTAATTAAAAAGCTAATTATATCCTTAAAACTAATTAATATCCTTAAAACTAATTAATATCCTTAAAACTAATTAATATCCTTAAAACTAATTAATATTCTTAAAGCTGATTACATTAATTAAAACTAATTACATTAATTAAAAAAAAGTTATTTTTTCAGGGTTGAACCAGAATAACCTAAATAGGTGCGATTACCGCCCTGTAAGCCACCAGAACCACGAACATGAGAAAGAGTGGAAGGATGGCAATGTAGGATCCCTTAACCAGGTACTTAACATGCTGGTTTTCAATCTTTGAGCACACCACAACGACCATGAGCAGTACTACCAAAAGCCCCATGCTCACCGTGGTGTAGTTCATGACCTGGGCCGTGCTGATCCCTGCTGGGACCGCAGTCACCGGATTTATCATACTATATCTTCTATTGTTGCCATTATATAATGGTATGTAACCCGCACCCTGAGGAAGCTACCCTCCTTCAAAGTACACTGTAAGGTTCAGGGACCTGTAAACCTTCTCCTCATCAGGCAGCCTGTAGAGAAGGAATTTCATCTCTTTTTTATCTGCATAACTTGCTGTGAAGTTGTAGGGTATCTCAAGTTTAGCCCCGTTCTCCAGGGTCAGGTTCTCAGAACTCAGGGTTCTGTTGTTTGACTTCACAACCAGGAGGTAGTCCACTCTTTGGTACTCATGGTTCACGATTCCAATTGTGAGGTTGCCCCTTTCCCCAAGGGTCAGGTTGGTTGGGTAGTCTGCTGCAGTACCATTTTCCCCGAGTATGTAGAACTCAGTGAACTTATCACCCTGGTGGGGGTTCACCATGATGTAAAGAGTTGCTGAAACTGCCAGGACCATGGTGATGATGATTATGACCGAAAGAACCTTGTACTCCAGGGATCTGCCCCTGAAATGGTTTCTAACAATGTTCAGGGAGAAGGTCGGGGAGAAGCCCTGTTCTTCACCAGCCCTCCACCTTCTTATGAATGCCAAGGCAACCATGACCACTGTGAAGGCTGAAACTGCCAGGAGAGTGGAGGTCAGGCTGAAACCCCACGGTGTGTATTTCATCACAAAACCAGTGAGGGCTGTGAGGGCCAGGCTCAAACCCAAACTCAGTGCTCCACGTTCAACACCCTTAACATCATTTTTCCCTGGGAAGACCGCAGCCATGAGGCAGTAGCCCGGTATGAAAGCCATGAGAAGAAATTCCAGAAGGTTTAAACCTGGTGTTTTAATGAACACAACCGTTAGAATAGTTAAAAATCCCATTAACAATAGATCTGAGTACTGCCTCATGGCCATTGAACTGCCTCCTTTTTTGTAACTACCACTACCCAATGAGTAAAATTTGATCCCATTTTGAGTATCAATCCTTTTAATGATAATATTTTATATGGGATGATCTCCTAATATATTAGTAGGATGTGACTAGAGTCACCATATTCATGCATTACTTTATATGGTCCGTGATTATTAGAACGGATCTTCGGGGTGAGTATCACTTTTATATAAAGTAATGATACTATATGAGTCTTTCAATTAAAGCAGGGGATGGTGATATGTTGGACAGGAAAATAGCCATAATTGGTACGAGGGGAATCCCAAATAGTTACGGGGGATTTGAAAAATTCGCGGAAATTTTAAGCACAAGGCTTGCCTCAAAGGGCTATGAGATCTGTGTGAGCTGTGAAAGACCAGAAGACAACCATACTCCACCATCCTTCAATGGTGTTGAACTTTTTTACTTCCCAATGAAACCTCCAAATTTCTTCCTCCTACGAATAGTTTATGAATTTTTATACGATGCTTACTCACTCTTCAAAGCAGCAAGACGTGCAGACATAGTTTACATGTTAGGTTACAGCGCTGCAATGTTCTTTTTTATACCAAAACTCTTCGGAAAACAGCTCTGGGTCAACCCCGACGGCATGGAATGGAAACGGCCAAAATTCAATCCATTCATAAGGTGGCTTTTAAAGGTATCTGAGAAACTGGCTGTTTTCTGGGCCGATGAAATGATAGTGGATTCAAAGGAGATCAAAAAGTACATGGACTCCAAGTACGGCATTGAATCTGAATTCATAGCCTACGGAGCTCTTGACGTTCCACCAATCCCATGGGAGGATAACAAACTCACCGACGACTTGAGGGGAAAAATAACCCTTAACCCACACTACTGGCTTATGGTTGCCAGGCTTGAACCTGAAAACAACATCCACACCATAATCAAAGGCTACCTCCAAAGCAGCGTTGAGATGCCCCTGGTTGTTGTTGGAAACTTCGGATCCCCTGCATACGAGAAACATGTCAAGGCAATTGTAGATGAGGGACCCGATAAAAAAATAATATTCACAGGTGGAATCTACAACAAGGAAATCCTGAACATGATCAGGCAGAACTGCTTCGCCTACCTCCACGGGCACAGTGTGGGTGGAACCAACCCCTCACTGGTGGAGATAATGAAAATGGAAACAGTGATCCTCGCCCACAACAACGAGTTCAACAGGGAGGTCTGCAGGGACTACGCACTCTACTTCAACGATGCAGACGATCTGAGCCATAAAATGGAGATCATTGACTCAGAACGTGAAACCTTCCTAGATCTAGCGGAAAAGGCATATGAAAGGGTTTCAAAGGATTACTCCTGGGAAGGGGTTGCTGATGACTACGAAAATCTGATCAAAGGGGTTTAAAATGAATTCAGAACCCCTGGTTTCCGTGGTTGTGCCTGTTTTGAACTCTGAAAAAACACTGAAAAAATGTTTGAACAGTGTTCTGAATCAAAGCTACGGGAACATCGAAGTGATAGTGGTGGACGGAGGGTCCAACGACAGAACAGTTGAAATAGCACAGAAGTTAGGGGCAAAGGTTGTTGATGCAAACGTCCCCAGCATGACCAAACAGACCAACATGGGAATTATTAATTCCCAGGGCAAGTACATCTACAGAATAGATTCCGATGTTATTTTACCGGGCAACATGGTGGAGGAGTGCGTGGAAAAATGTGAAGTTGAAGGATACGATGGAGTTTGTGTTTTCTGGCTTCCAGATAAATCCATAAGCTTCTGGGCCAAGGTTCGAAGGATAGAAAAGGAGAGTTACGTGAAAACCCCCAACTGCGTTGGATCCATCAAGTACGATAAAAATGTTCTGGGTGCCCGCTTCTTAAGAAGGGATGTTTTTGATGCTGTTGGAGGATTTGATGAGGGAATATCAACTATTGGAGAAGACTACGCCCTCTACAACAAACTGGCAAGGAGTGATTTCAACTTCGCCCTCATAAAATCCAGGGAAAAACATGTTGGAGAACCCAGGCGCATCCAGGACATAATCCAGAAGAACTTCAGGTACGGCACAGCCCTGATGCAGTTTTCAGATAATCAGAAGGAGGGAACCAAACAGTTCTCACCTGCAGGCAGAACCTACCTGATAAAAGCCTTTGAAACTGCTTTTAAGAATAATTTAACCCTATTTTTTGGTTTGATGATCTACCTCTTTGCAGTTTACACCTCCACAGCCACTGGAATTGTTTACTACAAATTCACAATGCAGACCAAGAGGTTGGCATAGGGAGCTGATCATGAAGATCCTGATGATCCATTACTCAGAGGTAACCTCCCCTGGGGGAGTCCACAAAACCGTAGTAGAAATGGCCAAAAACCTTTCTAAGATGGGTCATGAGGTAACTGTGCTCCAGGGAAATCCCAAAGGACTTTCCCATGAAGAAACCTATGAAGGCTTTCATATAATACGTGTTAAGTCCAGGGTAGCGGATCATCTCTATGGATTCAGCCCAGAGATCTACTCTTACCTCAAGAAACATTTCAAGGAATTAAATCCAGATGTGATCCATGTTCATGGATACCACACCCTATTTTCTCCAGAGGTAAGTTATTTAATTAAGAGAATAAACCCCGAAGTTCCAATAGTTTTTTCACCGCATTTTGGAGTGTTCAGCAGGAGCAGTTTTGCAGGAAAACATCTCTGGGGAATGTACAACAGATCCCTTGGTAAAAGTATAATAGAAACCAGCGATGTTATTGTTACAGCTTCCAAATTTGAGTCCGATAATCTGATGAAACTTTTCAAGGTAGATGAAAAGAGTGTAAAGGTTATTCCACACGGCGTTGACTTTATCAGCACAGACAAGGTGAAGGAAAAAAATGGAAGAATAAACCTCCTCTACGTTGGCTACCTCCTGGAGCTGAAGGGGATCCAGTGGATCATTGAAGCCCTCCATGAACTGGTTTACAGAAGGAAGGTTAAAGCCTCCCTGAGCATCGTTGGTGAAGGACCCTACGAAGCTGAGCTTAAAAAACTTGCCGAAACCCTGGATGTGAGCCAGTTCATCCAATGGGAGGGCTTCGTTCCGTCTTCACAGTCCGAAAGGTTGAGGGAAATTTACAGAAGCTCAGACGTACTACTACTACTCTCACAATCTGAAAACTATGGAATTGTTGTTTCAGAAGCTTTGGCCAGTAAAACCCCTGTCATAGTAACAAAAAGAACAGCTTTAAATGAATTTTTAAATGAACCCGGCTGTTTTGGAGTTAACTACCCACCAAACCCTGAAGAAGTTGCAGACCTGGTACTGGAGATCCATGAAGATGGTGTTGAGGTTGGCCCCCTGACCCAGAAGATACAGATGTGGGACGAAATAGTTAAGAAGTATGAAGAAGAATACATGATACTGGTGAGCCCCAATGAACTTGAGTAACCATTCAACAGTTAACGATTCAAGAGTCAACAGTTCAACAATTATTTCCTGGGACATCAAAAGGTTACTGCTGGTTATTTTATCCCTGCAACTTTCTATCTGGGGCCTTTACGGAATTCAATCATTATTCGGCTTTAAAGTACCCTTGTTAAGCCAGATTTTACCCTTCATCTACCTGACATTTGTGCCTGGCATTCTTCTGCTGAAGGTCCTGAAATTCGACAATCTGAACAGGGTTGAAAGGCTGATCTACTCTGTTGGAAGCAGTTTAGTCATTTTAATGGTGGTTGGTCTGGTAACCAACTATTTTCTGCAGTTAACTGGAATTTCACAGCCCCTTTCAGTGATCTACATCCTCATGGTCATGACCCTTATGGTGATTATCCTCTCGGCACTGGCCTACATTAGGGAGGACCCTGATAAGGTTTATTCTGTAGATCTGACGGAGTACCTCACTTTAACCAACCTCATCCTGGTTACCATCCCATTTCTCACGATCCTGGGATCCTACATCATCAACGTTTACGGGAACAACACCCTGATATTCCTCACCCTTTCCCTCATCGCAGTTGTGCCGTTACTTGCAGCCTTTGATAAGATGCCCAAAAAATCTTATCCCCTGGCAATTTTCGTTGTTTCACTGTCTCTCCTTCTCCACATATCCCTGATTTCAAACTTCATCTATGGAAGGGATGCTTTTTACGAGTACTACGTTTCAACCATAACCCTCAAGAACCTGTACTGGACACCCAACCTGAGCTATGAACTCAACGCTTTAATGAGCATAACCATCCTCCCAACCATCTACCAGAAATTCTGTAACATAAGCCTGGCCTACGTTTTCAAGGCCATTTACCCCTTCCTCTTTGCACTGGTGCCCCTGACACTGTACGAGCTCTTCAGGAAATATGTGTGTTCCACGAACTCCTTTCTTGCATGCTTCTTCATGGTGTCCATAATATCCTTCTACGCAGAAATGCCCCAGCTCCTAAGGCAGGAGATCGGGGAGATCTTTTTCGTACTATCCCTGCTGTTACTCATGGACTCTAAATTAGATGAAACACGGAAATATTTCCTTTTAGTACTTTTCCTGGTTGGGATAACCTTTTCTCATTATTCAATGGCTTACTACTTTTTATTCCTTATTCTCGCTACAGCCCTCTTCCATAAACTGATTAAAACCGGTAAAATAAGGGCTTTTCATCAAAAAATCAAAGGGGGTAGGTTTAAAAAGTTGGGTAAGGTTTTGCCACTGGAAAAACTGGAAACTCCCTCCCACGTGTCCATAAAACTTTCATACGTTGCACTGGTTGTGGTTTTCATACTCTCATGGTACATCTTCGTTTCCAGGGGAACCACCTACACTGACCTGGTTGCTGTAGTTGTCAGCATATACAACAACCTCATCTCTGAATTTCTGGATATTGGTGGTTCAGAAGCCATGAACATTGCACTCACAGGCTCCCAAACCTACATCACACTCAAAATCGTCACTGCCTTCAACCTCCTTGCAACCTTCTTCATTTCCCTGGGTTTATTCTACTCATTGTACATGAACAAAAAAGGAAAATCAGTGCATTTTATTCCAGAATATTTAATTTTGTCAATAATAAACTTTGTTTTATGGATCCTGGCCATTGTTATCCCCTACTTCAGCTCCATTTTAACTGCGAATCGTTTGTACCATATAACCCTGCTGATACTGGCCCCATTTGTAATTATTGGAGGGGTTAAATTCTTCAACCTCTTCAGAATAGAAAAAACAAAGGCTTTAAAGATTTTATCCGTGTTTCTTGTTGTTTTTTACGTCTTCAACGTGGGAATGGTTGGATCCCTCATTGGTGAAGAAACATCCATGGGCCTGGACAGCAGCGTGGCTGATTTCCCCAGGGCCAATGAACAGGAACTTGTGGGTGCCAGGTGGCTGGCTTCCAACAAGATAGCTGGTTTACAGAGCTTCGGGGACATGTACCGCATGCCAATAATGGGTGCCTTTGACTGGGACAAGGTTGATGATTTCCCAAAGAACGTAACCTGGATTGGGGGAAACTACATCTACCTAGGTACAGTGAACACTGAAACAGGAACTGCACTCATCGACGGTGGAAGATTTTCAGGCGGGAAGTACGTGAGCATGAAGGGATGGATTGGCATCAAAGACAGGATCTACGACAATGGAAAGGCCACCATCTACAAGTGAATGGGAAATAAGTTATTGGATAAGTGACTGGACGTAACTAGGAAATAAGTAACTAGGAAATAACTGAAAAATAAGTAACTGAAAAATAATTGATTGATATTGACTGGACTATTTTTTGACTGAAATATTTAATTGACCTGATTACTTCAGTAACGTCCCTTTAAACCGTCTGAAATCCCTTTAACATAAGAGCTGAAGGCAGATGTTTCCCTGTGGTACAGGAGGATAAGTGCAGCTGTAAACCAGAACTTGAAGCAGAAGAAGTAGATTAAAAAGGTGTAGAATTGTTTTTTCGCTGCGTACTTTCTCATGAAGAGGAAAAGGTTCCGTGCTGAGTAGTACTCGCGGGTTCCGCTTATCTTTTTGGAGCTTGCTGAATCCTTGTGCCAGAGTTTTGATTTGTCTGCACAGACTATTTTAAAACCAGCCCTCTTTGCTCTGAGGCAGAGATCCGTGTCTTCGTAGTATAGAAAGCATTTTTTATTGAAGAGCCCTACTTCATCCAGAACTTCCCTTCGGACAAGCATGGAACATCCTGAAACAGCATCCAGATCCTTTTCATAAGTTTTATCCGTTTCATAATTTTTAAATTCATCTCTGCACCTATAACCCACTGAAACCATTTCTCCACGTGACCATTTAATTTTAAAACCCAGAGATTGGATTAAATCCTTATCATGGTAGAAGTAAATTTTGGAACCAGCAATCCCTGCATTTTCTGATTGCTTTACAAGTTCGTCTAAAAATATGGGATCAACAACTGTATCGTTGTTCAGAAGCAGTATAAAATCAGGGTTTAAGCTTTTTAAAGCGTATCTCATTCCTACGTTGTTTCCCTCTGCAAAGCCATGATTTTCATGATTTTTTATCAGTGTTAGGCGGTTTTCAGGCATTGAATTTGAAGGATCTAGTTGAGTTTCATCCAAAACTTGAGTTTCATCCAAAACTTGAGTTTCATCCAAAACTTGAGTTTCATCCAAAACTTGAGTTTCATCCAAAACTTGAGTTTCATCCAAAACTTGAG
>NZ_JAGGLN010000012.1 GCF_017874455.1 Methanobacterium aggregans
ATTGTTGTGGTTATGGGTATTGTGTTTCCTTGTGTGTCTATTAGTTCTATCCATCCGGTTCCGTTTTTTATTTCTTCGTTGAAGGTTATTGTGATCACTTTATTCGTTGCCACATTCACAGCATTACTCACAGGATCAACCACACTCACAACAGGTGCTTTGATATCTGGAATAGTATAGGTTTCAGTGTAAACTCCGCTCCAGTTAGTTGCAGAGTCAACTGCTGCAAATTTAATTGTCTTGGTACTTTCCACTAAAATTGGGGTAGAATAAAGAGTTTTAGTGCTACTCGTTCTTGGATCACTGCCGTCTGTGGTGTAGTAGATCGTTGTTTCATTGTCCGATGTGAGGGTTACGTTCTGTGCTGTGTTGTAACTTCCTCCAGCTGGACTTGCACTGACTGTGAAGGGTACCAGGTTTGCGTACTTCAAACGTGAGTTCGCAGACATGTAACTTACACTGAGGTTTCCTGATGGATCCATTGCAATGGATAACCAGTTTCCAGCACCGTCAATTGTGTCTATGAAATTGGTGATCCAGTTTGTACCCTCCTTGTAGGCGTACTTCAGGTTTCCACTTGTGAAGTCAGTGTATATTATCCTTGGATTTCCTGACTGATCCAACAGCAATTTACAGGCTGAAGCCTTCAGGGTAGTTACTGTTTCAATGATCCACTGTGTACCGTTCCATGAAGCGTACCTTAGGTCACCAGCGTTGAGGTAGTTACCTGCGTTAACGATGTAACTGATGTGTGGGTTACCTTCAGCATCAACTGCAATGGAGTTCCACATTCCAGTGTCACCTGAATCATCCACCTTGTTCATCTGCCACAGTCCTGGTGCTACCCTTGTGGCGCACTTAATATTGGTGGTACCTAAACTGTAGAAGCTGATGAATGGATTTCCATTTGAATCAACTGCAAGGGAATTCCAGTGACCATACTGTGCTGTTGGGGTCACAGTTTCCTGAACCCAGCCACTACCGTTGAGGTACATGAACTTAACCTTTTCTTCTGTATTCTCGTAGTAACTGATCATTGGCTGATCCTTGTAGAGAACCAGGTTGATGTAGGAAACATCTATGTTGCTGACCAGATTGAAGATGTGCCATCCTGTACTGTCCCTGTATGCGTACTTCAGTATGTCAGGTGTACTTTCACTGTAGGCTATGTGTGGGTTGCCCTGAGAATCAAGTACCAATGAGACGTAGTAACCAGACCCTGATTTAGTTGATTCAATGGTCTCTGTATGCCATCCTGTACTGTCCTTGTATGCATATTTAAGCTCGGGATATGCAGTATCTGACTCGGCCTTCTGGTAGTAGACTATATGTGGATTATCAGATGCATCAACTGCAATTGAATTGTACATACTGTTACTGTCAAGTATGGTGCTGTTCCATGTACCGGCTGCTGCTGGTTTGTCCAGTGCGTAGACCTCTGTGATCACGTTTGAGATGTATCCTGCTGCATCCACTGCAATGAACTTCAGAACAGTGGTTCCAACAAGGTTGATACTTATTGGCCAGTCGTAGAGTGTGCTGTTGGTTGTTGGGTTGGTTCCATCAAGGGTGTAGTAGATCTTGGGACTAGGATCCATGTTGTCAGTTGCACTTAACTTAACAATCTGATCTGTAGTGTAGGATCCGCCTTTCACATCTGCTGAAGCTACAGGTGCTTCAGTGTCCACCATGTTGTAGGTTTCGTTGTAGACAGGGCTCCAATTACCTGCTGCGTCGATTGCTGCGTATTTAATTGTTGTTGTGTTGCTGATGGTGATTGCACCGTTGTAGACACTTCTCGTGCTGCTGGTTCTTGGATCACTACCGTCGGTTGTGTAGTAAGTTGTTGTGTTTGTTGCGTCTGTGGTTGTTAGTACAACGTTTTGGGTGGTGTTGTAGCTAGTTCCACTTGGACTGCTTGTTACTGTCGGTGCTGTTTTATCGATGGTGTAAAGCAGCGTGATAAGGTCCGAGATGTTTCCAGAAGCATCCACAGCTATGAACTTCAAGATGGTGTTTCCTTCATTATCAAGACTTATCGGTCCATTGTAGAGAGTACTGCTCGTTGTGGGATCGTCTCCATTTAACGTGTAGTATATCTTAGGATCAGAATCCTGATCATCCAGAGCAATCAAGTTGACGAGCTTACTGGTGTTGTAGGTTCCCTCTGGCAGGTCTGCTGAAGGTGTTGGTGCCTGAATATCCTTGTCACTGGTTGTGATGTTTAGGGTTTTCACTGAACTGCCCAGGCTGTTGGTTGTTGTTAGTGTTACTGTGTACTTGCCTATGGTTGTGTAGGTGTGGCTTGGGTTCTGTTCAGTTGATGTGCTGCCGTCTCCGAAGTCCCAAAGGTATGTGAATGGGCCGGTTCCAGTTGATTTATCAGTGAACTGTACTGTGAATGGCACAGTGCCCTTGGTTTTGTCTGAAGAGAAGTTTGCAACTGTAGGTTCAGTAACACCGTTGACGTAGTAACCTGATGCTCCAGTGCTTCCAACACGGTTAACCCATCGAACTCCAGTGCCCTGTTTTGAGTACTGACAGTACGCGTAGCCTCCAAAGGCTACCATGGATCCGTCCGCGAGATTTTCAATTTCGTACTTGATCTTTATCATCCCATTGTCCATGAAAGTCGTGCTTGGATATAAACTCCTTGTGTTGGTCCCAAAGAGTCCTGCCCACAGGTCCACGAACATGATGTAGAATGTGTTGGATGAATTTGAAGTGTCCTGACCTTCGTAGATGGAATAATTATAGGCAGGACATGGCTTCCAAGTCTGAGGACCATAAATAAAATCAGCCTTTGTAAACGTCTCGTTAACTGTTGCTGGAACGTAGGTAAGAGCATCCAGAGAGGGATGAGATGTTTCTACTACCGGAGTCCACTGATAACCACTTGCAGTTATGTGGATCTTGAAGTTATCTGGAATCGTTCCATTAACTGCGATCATGAGTATTCCATCATCATCCCACCCCCTTCCTCCGGTATCGCTCAGGTAGATGGTACCGGACTGGGCAGTTGTGAAATTCACACTCCCATAATCACTAGTGTTGCTCGTGGTTACGTGCAGGGCGTTCTGTCCCTGGGTTGCACTTTGAGCCGAGGAATTGAAGAAGTTGTAGGTGTTGTTTTGACCTGTAACATTATCGTTATCGTTAAATCTTGCACCTGCATCATTCGCCACTGTTAAATTCACATCGGCGTTGGATGAAATAACATCTGCAGATACACTTCCGCAAAGAGTGAATACCATGGCACATACGAGTGCTAGTGATATTACATAGTTTTTCAAATTTTATCCGCCTCCATATAATTAGTAATCCGACATGTTAAGGATTATGTCTCGTTATAAATAAACCTTTAGATCAAATTACAAGGGCTTGAAAAAGATACTCCCCATCTCACGCATTCCTGAAATTCAAAACAAGCATATAAACAAGAATATTCAGTAAATACTTGAAAATAAGCAGTTTTAAGTTGAATTTCATTCTATTTTAGTGAATTATCTTTTTAAAAAATAAGAAAAGCTGGGACTTTATTTTTCTTGTGGATAGGTTTGGCTGTTGCACGATCTTTTCCCGGATCATGCAATACGTAAAAAATTAATATTATTCAAGAACTTATATTCAAATTTAGAGCTTTTAAAATGTTTTATTATGTAACAACAACTTCAAAACTAGTTTTTAAATTCATTTTAAAAATTAAAAAAAATAAAAAGGGGGTTATTTTTTCCTGCTTATGGCTATTCCACTTCCTATCATGAGCAGTGCTGATACTAAGGCTGTTATTGGCATTCCTGTGGTTTTCATTGGTATTGTTTTGGTTGTTGTTGCTGCGTTTACTGT
>NZ_JAGGLN010000013.1 GCF_017874455.1 Methanobacterium aggregans
GTTGGGTAGTTACTACTCGTATCTGTGAACTTCACGGTTAAAGGTGCTGAACCAGATGTAGTGTCTGCAGAGAAATCAGCAACAGGAGTCACAGGTTTGTAATTAACTGTGTAACCACTGGATTGTGGGTCTCCCAATGCAACTTTGTTTGTCCAGCTGATTCCTTCACCCTGGTTTGCTGCAAGTGTCCATCCATACATGTTGAAGGATGCTGTTGTGTTCAGGTTATTGAATATGTATTGCACTTTCACAGCACCGTTGTCTATTAAACCTGGCACACTAGTTGACTTAATGTTTCCAACGTAGAGATCTATGAACATCAGGTACTCTTCAGTTGAAGGATCACTGGTGTCCTGACCGTAGTATAAAGGTAAAGTCCATGATGTTCCTGGACCTGGCTTGTAGACATGTGGTCCGTACTGGAAGTCAGACTTTGTGAAAGTCTCATTCACACCTGTGATGTAGTGATAGTCCGTTGGTGTTGGTGGCTGATATTGGCCAGCCACAGCTGGAAGTGTCCATGTGTAACCATTCGAAATGATGGTCACGGAGAAATCATCCGATATAGGTCCCTTCACTGATAACAGAAGTATGATGTCATCGGTGAATCCACGGCCCCCAGTGTTGGTGAGGTAGAACACACCTGATGGGGACACACTCGTGGAGTTAACAACAGTCACCTGACCATAAGAATAGGTTGTAGCACTACTGTTACTGACGTGAAGCTCGTTCAATCCACCTCCATCTGCTTTGATGTAGTAGGTACCGTTAGGACCGACGTAATAGGCACTGTCATTGTTGTACTTCACTCCGCCATCGTTGGACACGTTGATGAATATGTGCCTGTTGGACGGAAGATCCGTTGTGTTCATGTCCGATTGGGTGGAAATGGTAGTTCCACTTACACTATCTGCAGATGCACTTCCGCACAGGGCCAATACCATAAAACAGAGAATTGCTAATGATACTGCATGTTTTTTCACTTTTTCACCTCCGATTATTTTTATATGATATGTTGAGAATTACATATCTAAATTCAAATATGCTAACCATTTATATAAACCTTAAGATTCTAACACCCTTCCTAAATAAATAATAAAAAAATATCTCAGCTTTTGATAAGAATTTAGAGATAATACTCAGAATCTAAACCATTCAACCCTTGAATGAAAGATAAAAATTTCACTAGGGAATTACCATGTGATCAAATTAACATGATGCAAGTTTTAAAAATAATCCTAAAACAATGAAAAACTTCAAAAAGAGTTACCTTTGGACTTGGTATTCACTGCCATACATTACAGATTCCATAAGATATGGCTCTTCATTGAATTAGTTTAATAAATCAAAAATCAGACATTTCAAAATAAAAAAAGAAAAAAATGGGGTGTTATTTTTTCCTGTTTATGGTTATTCCACTTCCTATGAGTAGTAGTGCTGATACTAAGGCTGTTATTGGCATTCCTGTGGTTTTCATTGGTATTGTTTTGGTTGTTGTTGCTGCGTTTACTGTTTCTGGGTCTGTGGTTGTTGGTGAGGCTGCGTTTACCTTTAGTGAGTTTATGTTGCTTTCTAAGGTTGTGCCTGCTACTGTTACTGTTGGTTGTATGTTGTAGTTGCCTGCGGTTAGTACTTTGAGTTGTAGCCATAGGTTGGGGTCTCCGACTGCTACGTCGCCTAGGTTCCAGGTTATTGTTCTGGTTGTTGCGTTGTAGGTTACGGTTCCCTGGTCCACAATTGCACCTTCGTATTCGAGTCCTTCTGGTATTGTGTATGTGAATGTTACGTTCTTGGCTATTCCTGGTCCGTTGTTACCTAGTTTGAATTTGTAGGTTACGGTGTCCCCGATTTGTGGGTTGGAATTTGATGGCGTGATGTTCACATAGACATCAGATTTTGGAACTGTGATGTAACTTGTTTTTGTCACAGTGTTGTTACCTGCAAGGTTGCTTGCTGTGAGTGTTACTGTGTAGTTTCCTGGTTTGGTGTAGGTGTGTGTTGGGTTCTGTTCTGTGCTTGTTACGCCGTCTCCGAAGTCCCAGAGCCATGAGGTTGGGTAATTGCTACTCGCATCTGTGAACTTCACAGTTAAAGGTGCTGAACCAGATGTGGTGTCTGCAGAGAAATCAGCAACAGGAGTCACAGGTTTGTAGTTAACTGTAACCACACATGGATTCATATTGTTTATGATGGGGCTACACCAGTTAATTCCAGTACCCTGGAATGATGCACCAGTCCATGCGTAAGCGTTGAATGAAGCTGTTGTGTACAGGTTGTTGATGGTGTATTCAACCTTAAGAGCACCGTTGTCTATTGGTGCTTGTGTAAGGCCTGCCTTTAAGTTTCCAACGTAGAGATCTATGAACATCAAGTACTCAGCAGTTGAAGGATCACTGGTATCCTGGCCAGAGTAAAGTGGCTGCCATCCTGAAGGAGCAGGCCTTTGTGTCTGAGGACCGTAACGGAAGTCAGACTTTGTGAAAGTTTCATTCACAGCCCCTACAACGTACTGAGGGTTTGTTGGTAGTGGTGGCTGTGACTGACCAAAGAAAGGAATTGTCCAGGTGTACCCACTTGAGAATATGGTCAAATTAAAATTATCAGATATAGGTCCCTTCACTGATAACAGAAGTATGATATTATCGTTGAGCCCACGACCTCCCGTGGTGCTTATGTAGAACACACCAGATTGAGAACCACTGGTGGTGTTGGTCACGATTACTTGACCATACATAGCGCTTGTATCGTTACTGTAACAGATGTGAAGCTGGTTAAGTCCTCCACCTTCAGCCTTGATGTAGTAACTACCATTGCTACCGCCCTGGCTGTATGTTGGGTTGCTTAAATAGTAATCATAGTCCACGTTGTACTTAACTCCATTATCATTTGAAACGTTGATGTAGACGTGGTTGTTCTGTGTAATGTTGGTTGTGTTGTTCAGGTCAGTTGCAGATGCACTTCCACAAAGGGCTAATGCCACAACAAGCAGAACTGCTATTGGTATTGCGTGTTTTTTCACTTTTTCACCTCCGATTATTTTTATATGATATGTTGAGATTTACATATCTAAATTCAAATCGGTTAACCAATTATATAAATATATCCGATTGTATGAATCGAATTCTTGAGGTTAAGATACAGAAGTTAAGATGGTTTGTAGTTTGAGTTTAAAATCGTTGCACATCCCTACTTCAAAAGGTATTCGATCACTGAAGGATAAATTTTGAATACGACTTTATGTAGAATTAACGAAAAATGAGTTATGGGAGTTAAAAAAAGAAAAAAGGGGTTATTTTTTTCTGTTTATTGCTAATCCGCTTCCTATCATGAGCAGTGCTGATACTAAGGCTGTTATTGGCATTCCTGTGGTTTTCATTGGTATTGTTTTGGTTGTTGTTGCTGCGTTTACTGT
>NZ_JAGGLN010000015.1 GCF_017874455.1 Methanobacterium aggregans
GTTGAGACCATAAGAAATGCGAATTTAAGGCTTCCAAGGATAGCACACCTCATGGAAATCCTCAACAAGGAGGATCATGTTTCATTCGGCAAACCATACCCACTCACCATAGGCGAAGCCAGAAGAAGAATACGTGAACAAGCTGAAGATTGAGTTTTCAGCATTTTAAATTATCTTAATCTAAATTTAACATAAAAAAATAATAGTGCACTCCCTTTTCATTCAAATACTCACAAAAACATGGTATTTCAGCCCACATTAGTATTACTCACTATATAAATAAAATTTGAAATAGTATTACAATATCCCTTTATTTTTTAAAACCATGGTTGAAATGGGGTTCTGCACAGATCAGTAGTATTACTGGACTTATAAATAAAATCGAAAATCGTATTAATAAATTGGAGTGATAAAATATGGATTTCATATCTTCAAGTTTAACTACATTTCCCCTAAAAATCAGCCTGTTTTTCATGGTTGCCGCGTTCATACTCGGTGCGTTACACGCACTGGAACCTGGACATGGAAAGGCGGTTATGGCCGCATTTGTAATGGGTACAGACGCAAGTTTGAAGGACACCCTGTTACTTGGAGGCACAGTTGTTTTTTCCCATGTAATTGTGGTGGTTCTCCTTGGAATTGCTTCACTATTCATTGTTGGATCCTTGAACGTCAGTACAACCCATGATATTATGAGTTTAATCGGTGGAATCATACTCATTGCAGTTGGTTTGTGGATAGTTAGAAAGTACCATCATCCACATCACCACCATCATGAACACAATATAGATACAAAAAAGGGAGTGGTTGCAATTGGACTATCAACAGGTTTAATACCCTGTCCTGCAGCACTTGCAGTGCTCCTATTCAGCATTGGAAATGGTCAGATATACAACGGTATTATCTACGTTCTTGTGTTCAGCACAGGCCTTGCAATATCCATAACTCTTCTTTCAGTGCTTTTTGTTAAAGGAAAGGACTTCATCCAGAGTTACGTGAGCAACAAGACCATAAACAAGATCCCAATTGTAAGTGGGACCATAATCGTTGCAGTGGGATTTTTAACGTTGTTACAACCTATAGCAGAATATTTACTGCCATTTATCCAAATTTAAAATGTTTGCACTACATTTAGAGTGGATTAATTGCTCAGGACCATCATAAAGTAACTTCGGAGGATAGCAAACCAAGATTTTTTCCTAATTATTCACTATTTTTTTTTAGATGATCCAATGATGAAAAATCAATTAAAGATAAGATAAAAAGATAAGGTACTAATAAAAAAAACATCAACTTCTTTACATACAAAACTTTATTCCCACATTTTTATTATTCTAACACTTCACGTGATTATTATGAACGTCATTGAAACCCGAGAAATCATATATGAGTATCCTGATGGTACAAAAGCCCTTGAAAACGTTAACTTCAAAGCAGAAGACGGTAAAATTGTTGCTCTTCTTGGACCCAATGGTGCTGGTAAATCAACACTCTTTCTTCACTTCAACGGTATATTGAAACCCACATCCGGGGAGGTTGTGGTTAA